>NZ_CALGNQ010000219.1 GCF_937958535.1 uncultured Georgenia sp.
CGGTGAAGCCGTGCTCCTCGCCCAGCTCCTGGATCGCCGCGATCCCCGCGGGGATCGAGGAGTGCCGGAAGGCAGCGGTCTTGCTGAAGACAAGGGCGCTGAACTCCCCTGCCTCCTCGTCATGCCCGGGATGTGCGCTGGCACCGCTCATGGCGAGCGGCACCACCAGCGCGCCGGCGAGCAACGAGCTTGCGGCTCGTAACCCCCAGCTTCGGGTGGATCTTCTGAGCACGGTTCCTCCTTGACGTCGCGTTCGAGTACGCCGTCGGACCGACTCTGGTCCGCGGTCTGGATGCTGGGGAGGCGCCGACATCGGCGCGGCCCCATGGGTCGGAGCACGGGTCGAGCGGGCATGACGCCGGTCATGCCGGGTGCTCGCCCATGCGCTGGGTTGTCTACCGTCGGTCGGGTGTGGCGGTGCAGCTGTCGTGACCGCAGCGCGCGTCGCCCCGACCGGGGTACCGGCGACGAGCTGTCATGCGGTCACCCGCGGGCGACCGTCCGCTGCCCCGCGGGACGGTCCGGGCTACCCCGCCGCAGCGAGGGTGTGCTGACGACCCGGCGGTCGTCGGACCCGGACACGTCCGTGGGTCGTCGACCCCGACGCTCGTCGCGTGCGGCGGCGAGCAGGGGTCGCGCACCGATCAGTACGCGTCCTCCCACAGCGTGAGCGTGAGGGTGGCCGAGTAGCTTCCGGGGGCGACGTCCCGTTCGGTCTTGAGGAAGAGGTCGGCCGTGGCCTCCCACTCCCCCACCGGCCGTGCCTCGGACGAGTCGAGGGCCAGCGCGAGGAGCTCCTCGCCGACCAGTCCGACGTTGTTGTCGCCCGCCGTCGGCTCGTCGAGTGAGGTGACGACCTCGTCACCCGGTGCGACCTCCCCGTTCTCCTCGGTCAGCAGGCGGGGGCGCCACCCCAGCTGGTCGGGACCGATGTCCGGCACGCCGGCCGCGGTGAAGGCCGAGGACTGGCCGGTGACGTACCAGAACACACCCTCCGGCACGTCCTCCCGGTCGTCCGTGACCGTCACCGTCGGCAGCACACCGTCGAACTGCCGCAGCTCCTGGTCGTCGGACTCGACCTCGGTGAGCGAGGTCGAGCCGGCGGCGACGCTCATGGTCAGCGCCCCCTCCGTCGGGAGCGCCTCGATCTCGACGTCGACCGCGACGTCGCTGCCGTCAATCTCGTCGGCGACCGCCAGTCCCGCGGCGCCGGTGATGAGCACTGCCCCCGCGACGCCGAACCCTGCGCGGGCGAGGAGCGTTCTCCTGTTCATCTCGCATGTCTCCAGTCCCCGGCCGGCCGGTGGCCGAGCCGAATCGTGGCGTCCGGACCTTCCGGGCGCCCGGGATGCACGGGAACACGGACCACGTCGGCCGTCCCGAGCTGCGCGCCCGCTCGCCGGCGCGCCTCCATGCGTTCCTCCCGCCCGACGAGGAACGAGCCGTTGTCTGCGCATGCAGCGCTCCGGGACCGAGGAGGACCCTCCGCTGCCGGTGCCGCGCCGAGGCACGGTGACGGCAGCGGACATGATGTGAGCACGTTGCATGGCACCTTTGCTGGCTAGGGATCCGATCAGATCGACAGGCTCATCTCGATGCTAGCGAGTCCCGGCACCGGGAACAAGGGCATAGTCGCGTGGAACTACAAAATCAGCCGCCCATTCTTCCGATATGATCCGGGCGGCTCGACCGGGTGGGTCGCCCGGCCCGACGGCACGCCTTCGGACGTGCGCCGAAGGCGCGGGCACACCCCCGGCGCCACGACGCCATCGGCTCACAGCCCCTCGGCGAACCGGTAGTAGGCCTGGTTCCAGCGCAGCTCCCGAGCGAAGTCCCGGGTGGTGGTGCCCGCGTCGATGACGGCCAGCTCCATACGCGCGATGTCGGCGAAGTCCTCGATGGTCTCGACGTCCAGCTGGGTCGTCATCACGGTGTGGTGGGCAGCCCCCGCCACCAACCAGCACTCCGCCGACGTGGCGAAGGACGGCTGCGGCTGCCAGACCGCGCGGGCGACCGGCAGCTTGGGGAGCTCGGCGTCCGGCCCGACGATCTCCACGACGTTGGCCGTGAGCCGGAAGCGGTCGCGCATGTCGGACAGCGCGACGACGACGCCCGGCCCACGGTCGGCGTCGAAGACGAGCCGCACCGGGTCCTCCCGGTCGCCGATCCCCAGCGGGTGGATCTCCAGCCGGGGCCGCTGCTCGGTGAGGGACGGGCAGATCTCGAGCATGTGCGCCCCGAGGATCTTCTCCTTCCCGGGGGTGAGCTCATAGGTGTAGTCCTCCATGAGCGACGCCCCGCCGGGCAGGCCGTGGCCCATGACCTTCGCCAGGCGCACGAGGACGGCCGTCTTCCAGTCCCCCTCGGCGCCGAAGCCGTAGCCGTCGGCCATGAGCCGCTGCACCGCGAGGCCCGGGAGCTGCCGCAGCCCGCCGAGGTCCTGGAAGTTCGTCGTGAAGGCACCGAAGCCGCCCTCCTCGAGGAAGGAGCGCAGGCCCAGCTCGATCCGGGCCCCGTAGCGCAGCGAGTCGCGCCGGTCGCCGTCGGGGCCGAGCTCCGGCGCGACGTCGTAGGTCGCGTCGTACTCGGCGACGAGTGTGTCGACGTCCTCCTCCCGCGCGGCGTCGACCCGCTCGACGAGCTCGTTGACGCTCCACGTGTTGGTCGAGACGCCCAGTCGGTGCTCCGCCTCCGTCTTGTCGCCCTCGGTGACCGCGACGTCGCGCATGTTGTCCCCGAAGCGGGCCACCTTGAGCTCGTGGGCGGCCGCCCACCCGGTCGCCGCCCGGGCCCAGGAGGCGACCTTGCGGTGGACCACCGGGTCGCTCGCGTGGCCGACCACCGTCTTGCGGGGCACCCCGAGGCGGGTGGCGATGTAGGCGAACTCCCGGTCGCCGTGCGCGGCCTGGTTGAGGTTCATGAAGTCCATGTCGAGCTCGGCCCAGGGCAGCGCGACGTTCGCCTGCGTGTGCAGGTGGAGCAGCGGCTTGCGCAGCGCGTCGAGGCCGAGGATCCAGGCCTTGGCCGGCGAGAAGGTGTGCATCCAGGTGATGACGCCGACGCACGCGTCGTCCGCGTTGGCCTCGAGGGCGATGCGGCGGATGCCGTCGCGCTCCTTGAGCACGGGCTTCCACACGATCCGTACGGGGATCTCGGCGGCGTCGTCGAGCGTGGCGACGATGGTCCGGGACTGGTCGGCGACCTGCTCCAGCACGTCCTCGCCGTAGAGGTCCTGGCTGCCCGTGAGGAACCAGATCTCCCGGGACTCGAACGGGTTCTTCATCGTGATCCTTCATTTCCGGACGCTGCGGCGCCCTGTCCGTAGACGTTCTGGTAGCGGTCGTAGAGCGAGTCGACGTCCTGCTGGTCGATGGGGATCGGCTCACCCAGCTGCCGGGCGATGTGCACGGCGCGGGCCACCTCCTCGACCATGACGGCGGCCTTGACGGCGGCGCGGGCGTCCTTGCCCACCGTGAAGGGCCCGTGGTTCTGCATGAGCACGGCCGGGGACCGGCTGCCGGCGAGGGTCTCGACGATCCCCCGGCCGATCGAGTCGTCCCCGATGACGGCGAAGGGGCCCACCGGGACCGGGCCGCCGAACTCGTCGGCCATCATCGTGAGCACGCAGGGGATCTCCTCGCCGCGGGCCGCCCAGGCGGTGGCGTAGGTCGAGTGGGTGTGGACGACGCCCCCGATGTCGGGCCGGTGGCGGTACACGTAGGCATGCGCCGCCGTGTCCGAGGACGGGACGAGGTCGGCGGGTGTGCCGTCGTCGGGGACCTTGGCCCCGTCGAGCGTGCACACGACCATGACGTCGGGGGACAGCTCGTCGTAGGAGACCCCGGACGGCTTGATGACGAAGAGGTCCGCCCCCGGGACCCGCTCCGAGACGTTCCCGGCCGTCCACACGACCAGCCCGTTCCGCGGCAGCTCGGCGTGGAGGTCGCTCACGCGCTGCCGTGTCTCCGCGACGGCCCTTCGTGCCTGTGGTGTCAGCTCGCTGAGTCTCATACCGCTCCTTCTTCCTGGCGTGCGCCGTCGACCCCCGTGGTCCGCGCCCGTGTATCCGACGTTCCGCCTGCGGCCGCTCGGCCCCCTACAGGTCCGAGCGCCTCATCGTCACCGCGCGCTGCAGGAGGACGAAGACGAGGAGGATCGCGCCGGTGATGACCGTGGTCATCTCCGGGTTGATCCCGCCGTCGCGGACGATGAGCAGGTTCATCAGGCCGAGGACGAGCGCCCCGACGGCGGAGCCCAGGACGAACCCGGCGCCGCCGGTGAGCAGGGTGCCGCCGATGACGACGGCGGCGATCGCGTCCAGCTCCCACCCCGTGCCGGTGATGTTCTGGGCGATGCCGAGGCGCGAGGTGTAGACCACCGCGGCCACACCGGACAGGCCCCCGCTCACGAGGTAGACCATGAGCTTGGTCGACCGCACCGGCAGACCCATGAGTGAGGCGGCGCTCTCCGAGCCGCCGATCGCGTAGGTGGTCCGGCCGCGGCGGGTGCGGTGGAGGACGAAGAACCCGCCCGCGAGCACGAGGGCCGCGATGATCCCGCCCGCGGTGAGCTGCAGGTCGTTGACCCCGGGCCCGTCGACGAGGGTGATCCGCTGCGAGAGCAGGCGGATCGGCGAGTCGTCGGCGAGCCGCTCGGGCGTCGTGCTGAGCATCGAGGCGAGGCCGCGGCCGAGGAACATCGTCGCGAGTGTCGCGATGAACGGCTGGACGTCGAAGAACTCGACCAGCGCGCCGGCGATCGCCCCGAAGAGCAGTCCGACACCGATCATCGCGAGGATCACGAGCCACGGGCTCCACCCCGCGTTCGCGAGCATCACCCCGGCGACGCTGGAGAAGGCGATGACCGCCCCGACCGAGAGGTCGATGCCCCCGGTGAGGATCACGAAGGTCATCCCCACCGCGAGGATGAGGAGGTGCGCGTTGTTGATGAGGAGGTTGGACAGGGTGTTGTACTGGAAGATCCCGCCGTAGGTGAGCTCGCCGTAGACGAGCATGACGACGAAGAGGAGGAGGGCCGCGGCCGTCGGCATCGCCGACGGGTTGACCTGCAGGAGCCTGTCCCGCACGGACCGTCAGCCTCACCGATGCACAGTCCGACCTCCGGGTCCGGCTGCACGCCGCCGCGCCGTGGCTGCAGATCTACACCGGCGAGCTGGTCGGACGGCGCGGCGTGGCCGTCGAGCCGATGACGTGCCCCCCGGACGCGTTCAACTCCGGTGTCGACCTCGTCGAGCTCGCGCCCGGCGAGCAGCACACGCTGACGTTCCGGATCGACGCGGTCGCGCCCGCCGCGCCGTAGCCGGCGCTGTCGGGGGTGCACGCTACCGTCGAGCTCATGAGGTCGAGCGCATGAGCACGAGGACCCAGCAACGCCCCACCTTCCGCTGCACGGAGTGCGGCTGGAGCACCGTGAAGTGGGTCGGGCGCTGCGGGGAGTGCCAGGCGTGGGGCACCGTCTCCGAGGTCGGAGCCACCACCACGGTCCGCACCACCTCCGCCGCCCGTCCCGCCGTCGCGGCCCAGCCCATCGCCGAGGTGGACGTCGACACCGCCCGCGCGCGGCCCACCGGCGTCGGGGAGCTGGACCGCGTGCTCGGCGGCGGCATCGTGCCCGGCGCCGTCGTGCTCCTCGCCGGGGAGCCCGGGGCGGGCAAGTCGACCCTCCTGCTCGACGTCGCCTCCCGGGCGGCCCGGCAGGGCGACGGTCCCGTCCTGTACGTCACCGGGGAGGAGTCGGCCAGCCAGGTGCGGCTGCGCGCCGAACGGATCGGGGCCCTGGCCCCGCGGCTGCTGCTCACCGCGGAGAACGACCTGGCCACCGTCCTGGGCCACATCGAGGCCGCCGAGCCGGCGCTCGTCGTCGTCGACTCGGTGCAGACCATCGCCTCCGGCGAGGTCGACGGCGCGGCGGGCGGGGTGAGCCAGGTCCGGGAGGTGGCCGCGGCGCTCATCGGCGCCGCGAAGAAGCGGCACGTCCCGGTGATCCTCGTCGGGCACGTGACCAAGGACGGCTCGCTCGCCGGGCCCCGGGTGCTGGAGCACCTCGTCGACGTCGTGTGCCAGTTCGACGGTGACCGCCACTCCCGGCTCCGGCTGCTGCGCGCCACGAAGAACCGGTACGGCCCCACCGACGAGGTGGGCTGCTTCGAGCTGTCCGACACCGGCATCCGCGGGCTGGCCGACCCCTCGGGGCTGTTCCTGTCCGAGTCGCGCACCACCACCGTGCCCGGTACGTGCGCCTCGGTGAGCCTGGAAGGGCGGCGGCCGATGCCCACGGAGATCCAGGCGCTGGTGGCCCCCAGCTCGCTGAGCAACCCGCGGCGCACCACGTCCGGCCTGGACGGCTCGCGGACCGCGATGACGCTCGCCGTCCTGCAGGCCCGGCTCGGCCTCGACCTCACCGGCCGGGACGTCTACGTCTCCACGGTCGGGGGCGCGCGGGCGGTCGAGCCGGCGGTGGACCTCGCCGTCGCGCTGGCGGTCGCCAGCGCCGCCGCGGACCGGCCGCTGCTCCCGGGCGTCGTCGCCGTCGGGGAGGTCGGGCTCACCGGGGACGTGCGCGCCACGGTCGGCGTGCAGCGGCGGCTCAGCGAGGCCGCCCGTCTCGGGTTCACCACCGTGCTCGTCCCCCACCACGGCGCGGACCAGCTGCGCCCGGTGGACGGTGTGCGCGTGCTGCCCGTCGCCAACGTCCAGGAGGCGCTGCTCGCCGTGCTGCCCGAGCGGGCCGCCGACGCGGGGGCCGAGCGGGCCGAACGGCCCCGTCCCGCGCCGTAAGATACGCACGGGGCGTGGCCGCGACGCTCCGCACCGCGAACCGGAGGAGACCACGTGCCCGAGCAGGCGGACAAGCTGCTGCGTTCGACCCTGCAGGCCGTCGCGCCGGGGACCGAGCTCCGCGACGGCCTGGAACGGATCCTGCGGGGACGCACCGGGGCGCTCATCGTCCTGGGCTACGACGACCTCGTCGAGAGCATCTGCTCCGGCGGGTTCGACCTCGACGTCGAGTTCTCCGCCACCCGGCTCCGCGAGCTGGCCAAGATGGACGGCGCCGTCGTCGTCGACTACGCGCGCCAGCGCATCCGCCGGGCGAACGTCCAGCTCATGCCGGACACCAGCGTGGAGACCTCGGAGTCGGGGATGCGGCACCGCACCGCCGAGCGTGTGGCGAAGCAGACCGGCTACCCGGTGATCACCGTCAGCCAGTCGATGCGCATCGTCGCCCTCTACGTCGGCGGGATCCGGCACGTCGTCGAGGACTCCAGCGCCATCCTGTCCCGCGCCCACCAGGCGCTGGCCACCCTCGAGCGGTACAAGGCCCGCCTCGACGAGGTCTCCGGGACCCTCGCCGCCCTCGAGATCGAGGACCTCGTCACGGTCCGTGACGTCACCACGGTCGTCCAGCGGCTGGAGATGGTCTCGCGCATCTCGGCCGAGATCGAGGGGTACGTCGTCGAGCTCGGCGCCGACGGCCGGCTGCTGTCCCTGCAGCTCGACGAGCTCATCGGCGGGCTGGCGCCGGACCGCGAGTACATCATCCGCGACTACGGCGCCCGGCCCACCGAGGGCGTCGCGGGTATCCGGGCCCGCCTGGCGGCGCTGACCTCCACCGAGCTCATCGAGATGTCAGCGATCGCCCGGGCCCTGGGCATCGGCGGCCCGGACGGCGAGTCGCTCGACGACCCGCTGAGCCCGCGTGGGTACCGGATGCTCTCGCGTATCCCGCGGCTGCCGTCCTCGGTGGTCACCGCGCTGGTGGAGCACCTGGGACCGCTGCAGAAGCTGCTCGCGGCGAGCACCGAGGACCTCCAGCAGGTCGACGGCATCGGCCCCCAGCGCGCCCGCTCCGTGCGCGAGGGGCTCTCCCGCCTCGCCGAGTCCTCCATCCTCGAGCGCTACGTCTGACGCACGCCGCGCCCCTCGGCGGGGTCAGCCGACGGTGAAGACGCGGCCACGCTCCGGGCCGAGCGGCTCTCCGGCGAGCGACAGGGACACCCGGTAGGTGCCGGCGGCGGCCGCGCGCTGGTCCCCGGGGCAGCCTTCGGCCGACCGGCGTCCGTTCCACGTCACGGTCACCGCGGACTCCGCGCCGGTGTCGAGGAGCAGCTCGTAGGTGGCGTCGTCGGCGCAGTGCGCCGAGCTCCACACCGGGTCCGAGCCGGAGGTCACGGACGCGACGAGGCTCGCCGGCCCGGCGTCGAGGAGGCACGGCTGCTCGCCGGTGTTGCGCAGGGTCACCCGGAAGCGCACCGCGGAGCCGGGGGCCGGGGCGGGCGGGTCGAGCACGAGGACGGTGTCGACGTCCTGGGCGAGGCACGGGACGACCTCCCCGGAGGCCGGCTCCTGCGCGGTCGGTGTGGCCTCGGCCGTGGGCTGGTCGGCACCGTCCGCGGCGGGGGCGGCGTCGGCGGCGTCACCGCGACCGAGCAGCAGTGTCACCCCCCAGGTGACGCCGGCGAGGAGGAGCAGCAGGACGAGCAGCGCGACGAGGCGGCGCCGGCGGTAGACGGCGGGTGTGGGCCGGGTGGGGCGGCGGTGGGGCGACGTACTGCTCACACCACGACGGTAGGCAGCCGAACGGCAGCGGCGGGGGTGCCTCGCCGGGGAGCGGGCACACTGTGAGCGTGTTCGCCGACCTCCACACGACGGTGATCTCCTGGTACGCCGTGCAGGCGCGGGACCTGCCGTGGCGCCGACCCGGCACCACGCCGTGGGGGGTCCTCGTCAGCGAGGTCATGTCCCAACAGACCCCGGTCTCCCGGGTCGCCCCGGTGTGGGAGCAGTGGATGGCGCGCTGGCCCCGCCCGCACGACCTCGCGGCCGCCGCCCCCGCCGACGTGCTGCGCGCCTGGCAGCGCCTGGGCTACCCGCGGCGTGCGCTGCGCCTGCGGGAGTGCGCCGCCGCCGTCGTCGAGCGGTTCGCCGGGGCGGTGCCCATGACGGAGGAGGAGCTGCGCACCCTGCCCGGGGTGGGCGAGTACACCGCGGCGGCGGTCGCGAGCTTCGCCCACGGCCGCCGTGCCCTGGTGCTCGACACCAACGTCCGGCGGGTGCTCGGCCGGGTGGTCGAGGGCCGCGCCCTGCCCCCGCCGTGCCTCACCGTCGCCGAGCGGCGACGCGCCGCCGCCCTGCTCCCGCAAGACGCGGCACTGTCGGTGCGGTGGAACGAGGGCGTCATGGAGCTCGGCGCCCAGGTCTGCACCGCCCGCGCCCCGCGCTGCGACGCCTGTCCGGTGGCCGACCGCTGCCGGTGGCGGCTCGCCGGCGCCCCGGCCGACCCGGACGCGCACCGCCGCCGCGGGCAGCCCTGGCACGGCACCGACCGGCAGGCCCGCGGCCGGATCATGGCCCGGCTCCGGGCACTGCCCGACGGCGCCTCCCTGGCCGAGGACGAGCTGCTCGCCCCGCTGCGCACCGCCTCCACGGACCCGGGACAACCGGAGCGGGCGCTGGCCTCCCTCCTCGTCGACGGGCTGGTCGCCGAGCCGGTGGCCGGCCGCTACGCGCTGCCGACCTGAGCCGGCGGGCGTCGGCGTCCTGCCCCGTCGGGCGGTTCGACGGACGGCGGCACGACCCGATGCCGGCCCCGCCCCGCGTAGGGTGCTGGGGTGGACAGCCCCTCCCTCGTGCCGCCCGACGTGCGGCTGGCCCGCGCGATCCGGGCCCTGCGCGACGCCGTCCTCGGCTGCGGCGCCGCCTGCCTCGGCCTGGCCGTCGTGGCCGGCGCCATCCTCGCCCTCAGCGGGTCGGACCCCGTCCTCACGCCGCCGGTCGTCACCGTCCTCGGCGGGGGCCAGCTGCTCGCCCTGGCCGGTGCCGTGGTCGCCGGGCTCGGGCTGCGCGCCGCTCTCGCCGGCCGCCCGGTGGGGCCTGCGCTCACCGCCACCCACGACCGGCTCCGTCTGGTGGGCCGGGCCGTGCTCGTGTGGTGCGTGGGCGCCGCAGCCGGGTGGACCGTCGCCGCGCCGGGTGTGGCGCTCCTCGTGCTGGCGCTGGCGGCCGTGACCGCCCAGCTCGCCGTCGTCGTCCTGCTCGTGCGCCGTCGGGTCGCCGCCGCGGCGCGCTGAGCCTGCCGGGGACGCGGTCGCCGTCAGAGCTCGAGGAGCATCCGGGAGTTGCCCAGCGTGTTCGGCTTGACCCGGGCCAGGTCGAGGAACTCGGCGATGCCGTCGTCGTGCGACCGCAGCATCTCCTGGTACACGTCGGTCCCCACCGGCGTGCCCTCGATGACCTCGAACCCCATCCGCTGGAAGAACTCCACCTCGAAGGTGAGGCAGAAGACGCGCTGCAGGCCCAGCGCTCGGGCGCGCTCGATGAGGGCGCTGAGCACGTGCCGGCCCACTCCCCGGCGCAGGTAGGCACGGTCGACGGCGAGGGTGCGCACCTCGGCGATGTCGTCCCACATGACGTGGAGGGCGCCGCACCCCACGACGTGCCAACGCCCGTCCTCGTCCGGCAGCTCGGCGACGAGGAACTCCTGGATGTCCTCGAAGTAGGCGATGAGGTCCTTGGCGATGAGGACCCGCTCCTGGGCGTAGGGCTCGACGATCTGGAAGATCCGACGCGCATCTGCCGGCAGGGCCTGACGGACGATGATCGACGGGGTCGAGGACCCCTCGGGGTACGCGCCGCTCGTCGTGGTCATCGCCCGATGATGGCACGGTCCGGGGTGTCCGTGCGCACTGTTCCGACACATCCCAAGACTTGAACACTTCCAGATAAACGACTACTGTCGACACATGCCCACCACCGACCACGCCGAGCTGCTGCGCGCGGCCGACCTCCGGGTCACCGCACCGCGCCTGGCAGTGCTCGCCGAGGTCGCAGCGCGTCCGCACGCCACCGCGGAGGAGATCCGTGCCGCGGTCCACGACCGGATCGGCACCGTCTCCACGCAGACCGTGTACGACGTCCTCCACGCGCTGACCGACGCCCGGATCCTGCGTCGCATCGAGCCCGACGGCTCCCCCGGCCGGTTCGAGCTCTTTCGCGGCGACAACCACCACCACGTCGTGTGTCGCAGCTGCGGCGCGATCGGTGACGTGCCGTGCGTCGTCGGGCATGCCCCCTGTCTCACCGCCGGTGAGGACCACGGCTTCGCCATCGACACCGCCGAGGTCCTCTTCTGGGGCACCTGCCCCACCTGTCGCACCACCGCCGAGTGACGTCGGGGCGCGGACGCCGCCCTGACGGGAGCACGCCCGAAACCCGGATTTCCCCACACAAGGAGCTGAGGAATGACCGCCGAGAACAACGGCCACAAGAACCTGCCCCTCACGACCGCCGCCGGCGCGCCCGTCTGGGACAACGACAACGCCGTCACCGCCGGCCCGCGCGGGCCGATGCTGCTCCAGGACGTCTGGTTCCTGGAGAAGCTCGCCCACTTCGACCGCGAGGTCATCCCCGAGCGGCGGATGCACGCGAAGGGCTCCGGCGCGTGGGGCACCTTCACCGTCACCCAGGACATCACCAAGTACACCAAGGCCGCGATCTTCTCCGAGGTCGGCAAGCAGACCGAGATGTTCGCCCGCTTCTCCACCGTGGCCGGTGAGCGCGGCGCGGCCGACGCCGAGCGGGACATCCGCGGCTTCGCCCTGCGCTTCTTCACCGAGGAGGGCAACTGGGACATGGTGGGGAACAACACCCCGGTGTTCTTCCACCGCGACCCGCACAAGTTCCCCGACCTCAACCGCGCCGTGAAGCGTGACCCGCGCACCAACCTGCGCTCGGCGGAGAACAACTGGGACTACTGGACCAACCTGCCCGAGGCGCTGCACCAGGTCACCATCGTCATGTCCGACCGCGGCATCCCGGCCACCTACCGGCACATGCACGGCTTCGGGTCGCACACCTACTCCTTCATCAACGCGCAGAACGAGCGCTTCTGGGTGAAGTTCCATTTCCGCACGCAGCAGGGCATCAAGAACCTCACCGACGCCGAGGCCGCCAAGCTCATCGGCGAGGACCGCGAGTCCCACCAGCGCGACCTCTTCGAGGCGATCGAGCGCGGCGACTACCCGAAGTGGACCTTCTACATCCAGGTCATGCCGGAGCACGAGGCGGAGACCTACCGCTTCCACCCGTTCGACCTGACCAAGGTGTGGTCGAAGAAGGACTACCCGCTCATCGAGGTCGGTGAGTTCGAGCTCAACCGCAACCCGGAGAACTACTTCCAGGACGTCGAGCAGGTCGCCTTCACCCCGGCCAACATCGTGCCCGGCATCGGGTTCTCCCCCGACCGCATGCTCCAGGGCCGCCTGTTCTCCTACGGCGACGCCGCCCGCTACCGCCTCGGCGTGAACCACCACCAGATCCCGGTGAACTACCCGCGCGGCGCGAAGTTCGTCAACACCTTCCACCGTGACGGCCAGGGCCGGGTGGACGGCAACGGGGGCGGCGCGCCCGCCTACACCCCGAACAGCTACGGCCGCCTCGAGGCGGACCCGTCGTACCGCGAGCCCAGCCAGGCCGTCGGGGACGTCGCCGACCGGTTCAACTACCGCGAGGAGGACTCCAACTACTACGAGCAGCCCGGCGACCTCTTCCGGCTCATGACCCCGGAGGAGCAGCAGCGCCTGTTCGCCAACACCGCCCGCGCGATGAACGGCGCCTCGGAGGCCACCATCGAGCGGCACATCCGCAACTGCTCGCTGGCCGACCCGGCCTACGGCGAGGGTGTGCGCCGCGCGGTCGAGGCGCTCAAGGAGGGCCGCCTCGACGAGCTCGAGCCGAACCCGTCCAACGTGCCGACCAACGCCTGACCCGGCACGCACACGTCGAGGCCCGGACGACCGCCACGGTCGTCCGGGCCTCGCCCGTTCCCGGGAGAACTCACCTGTCGCGACAGCTCACTGCGGCGCAGGAGCTCAGCGCGGTGCGCACCTACTCCAGCAGGTGGGTGCGGCCGAACATCTCGGCCGTGGCCCGCGCGCTCGGGGTACCACCGTCGAGGTCGGCACCGGCCGCGACGAGGGCGGCGACGATCTCGTCCTCGCCCTTGAACAGCGCGCCGGCGATCGGTGACTGGTCCCGGTTGTTGCGCAGGTCGACGTCCGCGCCGCGGGCGATGAGGGCCTGCACGGTCTCCAGGTTGCCGCGGTAGGCGGCGAGCATGAGCAGCGTGTTCCCCTCGGCGTCTTGGACGTCGACCGGCAGGCCGTGGTCGAGGAACTCCATGAGCTCGGTGGTCTCGCCCTGCCGGGCGAGGTCCATGGCCAGCGCGATGACCTTCGCCGTCTGCTCCTCGGAGAGAGATCCCATCGGCCCATCGTAGGAGGCGGGCGGTGGCTGGTCACCTGCCATCACACGCCGCCCCGAGCCTCACTCCTCGACGGGCCCGAGCAGCACGTTCGCCCACGCGTTGTGCACGGACTCGTCGTCGCTGGGGTGGAAGATCCCGGCGAGCACGTCGCGGTAGAGCCGGGAGAGCTCGCTGCGGTTGAAGTAGGACGCCCCGCCCGAGACCCGCACCGCCTTCTCCACGACGTCCTTGGCGGCCTCGGTCGCGCGGGCCTTGACGGCGGACAGCTGCGGGAGCCACAGGTCGCCGCGGTCGGCGAGCTCGTCGACGTCGCGGGCGATCTGGGCGAGCTGCGGGTAGATGCCGTCGAGCTGGATCGCGGCGTCGGCGAGCCGCCAGCGGATCGCCGGGTCGTGGGCGTAGGGGGCGCCGTCGTTCGCCAGCGACCGGCGCGTCCTCACCCGCTCGACGGCGACGTCGATCGCCCGCTGCGCGATCCCGACGTAGACGCTCGCGAGGAGGATCTCGAAGTTGGCGAAGATCCCGAAGATGAACGGGTCCATCGTGGGACCGGGCGGGATGCGGCGCACGATCCGGTCGGCCGGTGCGTGGGCCCCGCGCAGCACCGTCGTGGAGGACTGGGAGGCCCGCATCCCCATGGCGTCCCAGTCGTCCTTGGGTTCCACGCCCCCGCCGTCACGGGTGACGAAGCCCCACACGTTGTGCGGGCCGTCGTCACCGCTGGTGTCGGTGCCGAAGGTGCCCAGCCGGGTCCAGGCCGGGGAGAGGGAGGTGAAGATCTTGGTGCCATGGAAGGAGTACCCGCCCTGGCCGTCGGGGACGGCCTCGCTGGTGGAGCCGAAGAGGACGAGGTCGTTCCCGGCCTCGGAGACCCCGAAGGCGAACACCTCGCCGGCCGCGGCCTCCTCGAGGATGAAGTCGCAGGAGCTGTCGCCGTGCGCGCGCACCGTGCGGGCCACCCCCATCCACACGTGGTGCATGTTGACCGCCAGCGCCGTCGCGGGCGCAGCACCGGCGAGCCGCATCTGCTCCCGGGTCATCTGCTCGAGGGTGAGCCCGGCCCCGCCCAGCTCCGTGGGCACCATGGCCTTGAGGTAGCCGGCCGCCACGAGCTCGGCGAGGTCCTCGGTGAAGAAGGCGTTCTCGCGGTCGTAACCGGCCGCGCGGGCACGGATGCGGTCGAGGAGGTCGTCGGGCAGCAGCGTCGAGGTCATGTCCCGAGGGTAGGCCGCCCCCGAGCACCACGCGGCGGTCAGCCCAGGCTCAGCGGTGCGGGGGCGGTCAGGGCACCGAGCTTGGCGGGGTTGCGCACGTAGTAGATGCCCGCCACCCGCCTGCTCTCGACGTGGAGGGCGATGACGCCGTCGAGCTCGCCGTCGAGGTGGACGAGGAGCGCCGGGGCGGCGTTGACCAGCGCCGGCACCGTGGTGAAGACGCCCGGGAACTTGGCCAGCGTCCCGACGACGAACCGGGCCACCTTGTCGGCCCCGACGATGGGGCGCAGCGCCGCCTGCTTCACCCCGCCGCCGTCGGCGATGTAGACGACGTCGGGGGCCAGGACGTCGAGCAGCGCCTGGACGTCGCCGCTCTCGACCACCCGGAGGAACGTCGCCACGACCTCCTGCGCCTCCGCCGGGTCGACCACCTCGCGGGGCCGGCGGGCGGCGACGTGTCTCCGGGCACGGGCGGCGATCTGCCGGACGGCGGCCGGGCTCTTGTCGACGGCGGCGGCGATCTCGGCGTGGTCGACGTCGAACACCTCGCGCAGGACGAAGACGGCGCGCTCGGTGGGGCTCAGCGTCTCGAGGACGAGCATGAGCGCGAGCGACACGCTCTCGGCGAGCTCGGCGTGCTCGGCCACGTCCGGGGAGGTGAGGAGCGGCTCGGGCAGCCAGGCCCCGACATATGCCTCGCGCCGGCGGCGCAGCGTGCGCAGCCGGTTGAGCGCCTGGCGGGTGGTGACCCGGACGAGATAGGCCCGGGCGTCGCGTACGCGGTCCGGGTCGACGGCCACCCAGCGCAGCCAGGTCTCCTGCAGGACGTCCTCCGCGTCCGCGGCGGAGCCGAGCATCTCGTAGGCGACGGTGAACAGCAGGTTGCGGTGGGCGACGAAGACCGCGGTCGCCTGCTCGGTGTGCCCGCCCATCTCCCCCTCCGTCCTCGCCGGCGGCTCTCTCCGCCCTCCGACGGCTGCTCCTGCGTCCTCGCCGACGGCTCCTCCACCGTAGGCTGCCCGCTCACCGGGCGGGGACGGCCGGGGCGGCGTCGACGAGCGCGCGGCGACGCGGGTCGCGTGCCCACAGGTCGTGTCGGCCCGGCCGGCGTGCCTCGTGGGCGAGCTGCCACACGGTGCCTGCGCAGATGAGCTCCTTGATGCGGGCGCCCCCGCGGCCGCCCAGGTGGAGCCCGACGGCGGTGTCGTCACGTCGGGCGAGCTGGAGCAGGCCGGAGCGCCGCCCCAGGCTCAGGCACGTGCTGACGAAGGCGACCTCGACCGGGGCCGGCCGCTCGCCCGCGAGCCGGCTGAGGACGGTCTGCGCGGCCTGCGGGCCGAGCTGGACCGCGGCCTGGCAGCTCATCCGGTAGGGCAGTCCGGACTGCGCGGCGGCGTCACCGGTGGCGACGATGCGCGGGTCGTCCAGGCTGGTGAGCGTCTCGTCGGTGAGCAGCCGACCGGCGTCGTCGGTGCGCAGGCCGCTGCGGGCCGCCAGGTCGGGGACGCCGAAGCCGGCCGTCCACACGGTCACCGCGCTGGTCAGCCGGCGACGGTCGGCGAGCGCCACCGCGTCGGGGGCGACGGAGGTGACGGTCGCGCCGGGGCCCTCCACGACCCGTACCCCGGCCGCGGCCAGGTGGCGGCGCAACGTGCGCCGGCCACGGGGGTGGAGGTAAGGGCCGAGCGTCTCACCGGCGACGAGCGTGACGGTGCGGCCGGCCTCGGCGAGCTCGGTGGCGGTCTCGATGCCGGTGGGTCCGCCGCCGACCACGGTCACCGGGGCGTCCGCAGGGGCGTCGTCGAGTGCGGCGCGCAGCCGCTGCGCCTGCTCCAGCCCGGCGAGGGGGTAGGCATGCTCCGCACCTCCGGGCACGCCGGGCGCGGCGCTGCGGCTGCCGACGGCGTAGACGAGGTAGTCGTAGGTCAGGGGCTCACCGGCGGCCAGGAAGAGGCGCCGCGCGTCGGGATCGATCCGGGTGACCGTGTCGACGACGAGCCGGACGCGACCGGCCAGCACCTCCCGGTAGTCGACGACGGCGTCGTCCGTGCCACCCACGAGCTGATGCAGCCTGATCCGCTCGACGAAGGTCGCCCGCGGGTTGACCAGGGTGACGGCGACGTCGTCGCGCCGGGTGAGCCGGTTGGCGGCCATGACGCCGGCGTAGCCGCCGCCGATGACGACGATGTGGGTCGTGGTGGTCATGTGTCTCTCCCTGTCTCGAGTGCTCACCCCCAAGACACCGCGGGGTGCCGCGGTGTGCCAGGCAGCCTCGGTCCGGCCCGACGCGACGGTGCTCCACAGGTCTCACCCGGGTGGTCTCGGTCCACCGATCGAGAGCCACTTTTCCCCGCCATCTCAACGAAATGTCGGTGCTCGCCGATACCGTCGGGACATGGCCGAGCAGCACGACGTCGTCACCGCCACGGACGTGGCGGCGATGCGCCACGCGCTGCAGCGGCTCGACCCCACGGTGCCGGCAGACACCGCCGGCGGCAGCGTCATCGCGGCGGGCACCGCCGGCGGCGGGGTCGGTGCCCCGGCGGCGGGCGCCACCACCGGCGGGGTCGGTGTCCCGGCGCCCGTCGCCGACCCCGCCCGCGGAGGGCACGG
>NZ_CALGNQ010000220.1 GCF_937958535.1 uncultured Georgenia sp.
GCCCTGGTTCGGGACGTGGTCGGCCGGGATCGGGCCCGCCCCGCGCCAGCCCGCCCGCCGCAGCGCGTCCAGGCCGCGGTGGTAGCCGGTGCGCGCGTAGGCGTACGCGGCGACCGGGTCCTGCTCGCTCAGTGCCTCGCGGGCGAGCAGCGCCCAGACGTGGCTCGCGGCGGGGTACTTGGCCGCGAGGTCGCGGAGGTCCTGGCCGGCCTCGAGCGCCGCGCGGGCCGGCATGTCCGGGTGGTCCTCGGGCAGGTAGGTGGGCTCGGGGCCCAGCAGGTTCTTGTGCATGTCGTTCAGTGTGGCAGGTGCGAGCCTGTGGAAATTCCCCTCGCCTACACCTGCTGCCGTCCGTAGGCTCGCCGCCGTGACCGTCCAGACCGTCGGAGGCACGGTCGTCCTGCGTCTGGCCGCCGCCGGGCCGCCGCTGGCGACCGGTGGCGACGCGCTCGAGGTCGTCGCCGAGGCGTGGGCCGCCGACGCGGAGGTCGTCGCGGTGCCGGTCCAGCGGTTTCCCGTGCCGTTCTTCGACGAGCGGACGGGCCTGGCGGGGCGCTTCGTCCGCACGGTGGTCGACCACGGACTGCGGCTCGCCGTCGTCGGTGACGTCACCGCCCGCGTCGCGCGCACCCGGGCGCTGGAGAAGTTCGCCCGCGAGTGGGAACGGGACGGGCGGGTGTGGTTCGTCGTCGACGTCGCCGAGCTCGCCGTGCGGCTGGCCGCGGAATAACAGCGGGCGGCCCCGCCTTGTCCCTGACGGCAGCGGACGACAGGAGGGTGGGCGAGGTGAGCGGCGAGGTCTCGGAGCCCGAGGCGCACGCACGCGCCCTGGCGCCTGCTGCCCGTCGCCACGTCCCGCTGCGGCCGATGTGCGCCGCGCCCCACAGCTGCTCGCAGGCGGTCCGCCGCCAGGTGCTCCAGCAGGTACCCCTGTTCCGCGGTCTCGACGGCATGGAGCTGGAGCAGGTGGACGCCCGGATGACCTCGCTGGCGTGGTCCCAGGACCAGGAGGTCTACACCGCCGGACAGCGCGCCGAGCACCTGTACGTCCTGGCCAGCGGCCGGGCCAAGGCGCTGCGCACCACCCCCGACGGCGGGGAGCACGTGGTCGACCTCCTCGCCCCCGGCGACCTCTTCGGCGGGCTCACCCTCCTCGGCAGCCGCGAGCACACCGAGACGGTGCGGGCGATGACGACGCTGTGCGCCCTGCGGGTGGACACCGACGCATTCCGCCGCATCCTCCTCGAGCACCCCGAGGTGGCGCTGCGTGCCCTGGAGATGACCGCCCGACGGCTGGAGCAGGCCCGCTCGTCGCTCAGCGCACAGTCCCTCGCCCCGGTACCGCAGCGCGTGGCCGCGGTGCTGCTCCGGCTGGCGCGCAAGTTCGGTGAGCGGCGCCCCGACGGTGGGGTCCTCATCCAGCTCCCGCTCTCCCGCGCGGACCTCGCCTCGATCGCCGGGTCCACCCCCGAGTCGGTCTCCCGGGCGATGAGCCGCTGGCGCGCGGCGGGCATCATCGACTCCGGCCGGCGCTGGACCGAGATCAGGCAGCCCGAGCGCCTGGAGGAGATCGCCCAGGGCGCGTAGGCAGCCGGCCGGCTCAGAGCCGCGCGTGGACCCGGGTGGCGAAGGCGGTGACGCCGTCGACCACGGCGGAGAAGCGCAGCGAGTGGAACAGGTCGAAGGCGTGCTGCCCGCCCGGCAGCTCGGCATAGACCACCGGCTCGGCGGACGCCGCGCGGAGGTGGGCGACGAGACGGCGCGCCGTCTCGACGTGGGCGAGGGAGTCCGCGGTGCCGTGGGCGACGAAGAAGGGCGGCGCCCCGGCAGCGTCGTGCCCGAACGGTCCTGCCTCGGACGCCGGCCCGCCCTCCTCGTAGTACCCGCCGTACCACCCGTAGAGCCCGACGACGGCGCTCACCGAGGTGTCCGCGTCCTCGAACCCGGGCTGGTAGCGCGGGTCGTGCTGGGTGAGCGCGGCGATCGTCGCGAGATGGGCACCGGCCGACCCGCCGGCGAGGACGAGGGTGCCGGGGTCCGCGCCGTAGCGTGGCCCGTGCTCGCGCACCCAGGCGAGGACCCGCTTGACGTCGGTGAGGTGGTCGTGGAACCCGGCGTGGGGTCGCAGGCGGTAGTTCGCTGTCACCGTCACCCAACCGAGCTCGGCCAGCCGGAAGAGCAGCGCCCTGGACTCCATGCTCTTGCGCCCGCCGTGGTACCCGCCGCCGTGGAGGTGGACGAGGACCGGTGCCCCGGTGGGCCGGGACCGGTGACGGTAGAGGTCGAGGTGGTTCGCCCGCCCCGCCGGGCCGTAGGGGATGTCGGGAACTCGTTCCACGTGCCGCGGCCGGAACACGAACGGCACGACCTGCCGGCCGACCGAGAGCCGGCGCCCAAGCCCCAGCCGCGGGTCGAGCTGCGCGTCCCACCCGGCGCCCAGCCCGTCGTCCAGCGCCCGGGCGACGACCGGACGGGCCCGAGCGCCGCGCCAGGCGATGGCGACGAAACCGGCGAGGACGAGCAGCGCGAGCACGAGCGCCGCCGCCCGGCCCGCCGGCTCGACGGCGGGGTCGAGCAGTCCCGGCAGGGTCAGCGCGACGAGCACCAGTGCGAGCAGCGCGGGGACCTCGTTGTAGGCGGCCGCCAGCCGGTAGCTCAGGCCGGCCAGCCAGGCGGGGCGGCGCGGGGAGACCAGGGTGAGCGCGACCACCGCCCCGTGGACGAGGACGCCGATGAGGAGTCCGTACGGCATGCAGCAGCACGGTAGGGACGGGACCGGAGGGCTGTCGCGCTGTTTTCCGCGCTCGGCGTGGGCTGGAGGGGGAGCACCTGACCGGCAGCGGTGTCGTCGAGGACCAGGTGCCCGACTGCGCCGGCCACCGCACGCCGGGTGTCGCTCCGCGTCGGGGCGCAGCCGGCCGCGCCGCGCGGAGCGGTCAGCGGCTGCGGCGCCGGCCCAGCGCCACCCCGGCCAGCGCGAGCGCCCCGCCGGCGAGGGTGAGTGCGGAGGGCACCTCCCCGAGGAACAGCCAGGACAGCAGCACCGAGACGACGGTGACGAGGTAGGCCACCATCCCCAGCCGCCCCGCGGGGATCCGGGCCAGCGCGTAGCCCCACGTACTGAAGGCGAGAGCGGTGGAGAACACGCCGAGGTAGACGACGCCGAGCACCGCGCTCGGCTCGGCCGTGCCCAGCTCGGCCGCGAGCGAGGGGGTGAAGGGCAGCAGGACCACCGTGCCGACGACGAAGCCCAGCCACGTCGCCGAGAGCGTGTCGACCCGCTGGAGGATGACCTTCTGCAGGAGCACCGACGTCGCGTAGACGACGGCGGCGAGCAGGGCGAGGGCGACGCCGCGGGCGGCGCCGGGGCCGGTGAGCAGCCCGCCGCCGGAGACGCCGAGGGACATCACGGTCACGCCGACCAGCCCCACCGCGGCACCGAGGAGCAGCCGGCGCGGCAGCCCCTCGCGGAGCAGCGTCCCCGCGCCCAGCGCGATGAGCAGCGGGGCGACGTTGACGAACAGCGCCGCGGTGCCGGCGTCCACGTGCTGCTCGGCGGCGTTGAGCGCGAGCTGGTACCCGGCGAACCACAGCACCCCGTAGGCGAGGAGCAGGCCGAGGAGCCGTCCCCGCGGCACCCGGCGCAGCACGCCGGCGCGCAGGGCGACCGGGGCCATGACGAGCGTGGCGACGCCCATGCGCAGCAGCGCCATCGGGCCGGGGGAGAGGTCGGTGCCCGCCGCGCGGATGACGACGAACGAGGACCCCCACAGCAGCACGGTCGCGGCGACGGCGGCGACGGCGAGGACCGGACGGGTGGCCGAGCGCACCGGGGCGGGCGCGGTGTTCACTGTCATACCGTCCCGGGCGTTCGACACCACTGCACGTCGGTCACCGACCCGGCCGTGGGGGAGTCGCGGCTCTCCGCGGCGTCCTCCGACGGTCTCCGGCAGACGCCGGCGTGCATCACCGGACCGGTGTGTCGGAGGCTCAGCCCTCCTGGGTGTCCTCGGTGCGGCGCAGCACCTCGGTGAGACGGTTCGCGGCCGAGACCACGGCACCGGCGTGCAGCCGACCCGGCTGACGGCCCATCCGCTCGATCGGGCCGGAGACCGAGACCGCCGCGAGCACCTTGCCGTTCGGCCCGCGGACCGGTGCCGAGACGGAGGCCACGCCCGGCTCCCGCTCGCCGACCGACTGCGCCCAGCCGCGGCGCCGTACCCCGGAGAGGATGGTCGCCGTGAAGCTGGCGCCCTGGAGCCCGCGGTGGAGGCGGTCAGGCTCCTCCCAGGCGAGGAGCACCTGCGCGGCGGACCCGGCGAGCATGGTGAGCGTGGCGCCGACCGGGATGGAGTCGCGCAGCCCCATCTGGCGCTCGGCCGCAGCCACGCAGATGCGCTGGTCGCCCTGGCGACGGTAGAGCTGGACGGACTCCCCCGTGTGGTCCCGGACCGCGGTGAGCACCGGGCCGGCGGCCGCGAGGAGCCGGTCCTCGCCCGCGGCGGAGGCCAGCTCGCTCAGTCGCGGGCCGAGGATGAACCGGCCCTGCATGTCACGCGCGACGAAACGGTGGAACTCGAGGGCGACGGCCAGCCGGTGAGCGGTCGGCCGCGCCAGATGGGTCGCGGCGACGAGCTGGGCGAGGGTGGCTGGACCAGCCTCAAGGGCGCTGAGAACCGTGGCGGCCTTGTCAAGGACGCCGACTCCGCTAGAGTTGTCCATGTGGCGATATTGCCATCTCACTCTCTGAGATGCAAGCCCGTGGCCCACACGGCACGAACCGACAGGCAAGAACTGGGGCGGACACCCCGCGCCCGAGAGGTGGACAGAGGAATGAGCGGCACCCTGGCAGAGAAGGTCTGGAACGCGCACGTCGTGCGCAAGGGGAGCGACGGAGCGCCCGACCTGCTCTACATCGACCTCCACCTCGTCCACGAGGTGACGAGCCCGCAGGCGTTCGAGGGGCTGCGGCTCGCGGGTCGCCAGGTGCGCCGGCCGGACCTCACCATCGCCACCGAGGACCACAACACCCCGACGCTCGACATCGACCTGCCGATCGCGGACAAGACCAGCCGCACGCAGATCGAGACGCTGCGGAAGAACGCCAAGGACTTCGGCATCCGCATCCACTCGCTGGGCGACGCCGACCAGGGCATCGTCCACGTCGTCGGCCCCCAGCTCGGGCTGACCATGCCCGGCCTGACGGTGGTCTGCGGCGACTCCCACACGAGCACCCACGGCGCCTTCGGCGCGCTGGCCTTCGGCATCGGCACCAGTGAGGTCGAGCACGTCCTGGCCACCCAGACGCTGCCGCTGCAGCCGTTCAAGACGATGGCGATCAACGTCGAGGGCCAGCTGCCCGAGGGCACCACCGCCAAGGACATCATCCTGGCGATCATCGCCAAGATCGGCACCGGCGGCGGCCAGGGCTACGTGCTGGAGTATCGCGGCGAGGCCATCCGCTCGCTGTCGATGGAGGCGCGGATGACCATCTGCAACATGTCCATCGAGGCCGGTGCCCGGGCGGGCATGATCGCCCCCGACGAGACGACCTTCGAGTACCTCAAGGGCCGCCCGCACGCCCCGCAGGGCGCCGACTGGGACGCTGCCGTGGAGTACTGGAAGACGCTGCGCAGCGACGACGACGCCGTGTTCGACGCCGAGGTCACCCTCGACGCCTCCGACCTCGAGCCCTTCGTCACCTGGGGCACCAACCCGGGGCAGGGCCTGCCGCTGTCCGGCCGCGTGCCCGACCCGGCCGACATGGCCGACGAGTCCGAGCGCATCGCCGCCGAGCGTGCCCTGGAGTACATGGGCCTGGAGCCGGGCACCCCGCTGCGCGACATCGCGGTGGACACCGTCTTCATCGGCTCGTGCACCAACGGGCGGATCGAGGACCTGCGCGCCGTCGCCGAGGTCATCAAGGGCCGTAAGAAGCACGACGACGTCCGTGTCCTCGTCGTCCCCGGCTCCGCCCGGGTGCGGCTGCAGGCCGAGGCCGAGGGCCTGGACAAGATCTTCCTCGAGTTCGGCGCCGAGTGGCGCAACGCCGGGTGCTCGATGTGCCTGGGCATGAACCCCGACCAGCTCAAGCCGGGGGAGCGGGCCGCCTCGACGTCCAACCGCAACTTCGAGGGCCGCCAGGGCAAGGGTGGGCGCACCCACCTCGTCTCCCCGCTCGTCGCCGCCGCGACCGCCGTGCGGGGGACGCTGTCCTCGCCGGCCGACCTCGAGCCCGCCCGCCAGCTGGTCAACGCCTGAGAAGAAGGAACATCGCCATGGAGAAGTTCACCCAGCACACCGGCGTCGGCGTCCCGCTGCGGCGCAGCAACGTCGACACCGACCAGATCATCCCGGCGGTCTACCTCAAGCGCGTGACCCGCACCGGCTTCGAGGACGCCCTCTTCGCCGCCTGGCGCGGCGACCCCGACTTCGTCCTCAACCAGGAGGCCTACAAGAACGGCTCGGTGCTCGTCGCCGGCCCGGACTTCGGCACCGGCTCCTCCCGTGAGCACGCCGTGTGGGCACTGAAGGACTACGGCTTCAAGGCCGTCCTCGCCTCCCGGTTCGCCGACATCTTCCGCGGCAACGCGGGCAAGCAGGGCCTGGTGGCCGGCGTCCTCGCCCAGGAGGACATCGAGCAGATCTGGAAGATCCTGGAGAACGAGCCGGGCACCGAGGTGACGGTCGACCTCGTCTCCCGCACCGTGAGCTGCGGCTCGCTCGTCGCCCAGTTCCAGATCGACGACTACACGCGCTGGCGGCTCATGGAGGGCCTGGACGACATCGGCCTGACCCTCCAGCACGAGGAGGACATCACCGCCTACGAGGCGCGCCGCGAGTCCTGGCGCCCGAAGACCCTGCCGGCCAAGACGCTGCCGCCGGTCGAGGTCAAGGCCGCACGTCCGGTCGACGGCGAGGGTGTCCCCGCCCACGAGGAGGCACCGCTGCGCTGACGCGGAGCCGCACCCGACGCGCCGAGAGCCGGGTCCCAGCTGGGGCCCGGCTCTCTCCGGCGGATAGCCGGTACAGCGAATCTCAGTGGTTGACGAAGCGGGGCGACTGGAAGGCTTCCATCAGCCACTCTCCGAAGCCCACTTTCCGGAGGTAGATCTCGGCAGGGTCCTCCGAGCTTCCGGTGACGCCCACGCGGCACATGGCCTCACCCCACGGATGGCCGCTGGTCGAGGTGCATTCCCCGACCTCCAGGGTCGCGCCCGCGTAGCTGTCGAACAGGAAGTCCGCGATCGACACCTGGGTGCTGAGCCTGCGAACTTCCTCCCGATCCTCCGCCGCCAGCGCAGTGATGAGTGCGGCGACGGTATCTGCCTCGTCGAGGAAGTCGATCTGCGCGAGCTGGACGGTGCCGTCCGCGAGGCCGATCCTCGCTACGGCGTCGGTCCGACCACAGCAGGCTCCGTCACCCGGCGCCACGAAGCCGACGATCTCGGCTTCGACCTGACCACCCACGATCCTGACGGAGCGCACGTGAGGTCGGTCCCGCTCGAAGTCACCCAGGTCGACGTGGCCGAGGTAGGAGGGGCCTTGCCCGTAGACGACGATTGCCTCAGGCCAGGGAACTCCGCCTCGGCTGCAGCTGAGCACCAGTGCAGCCTCGAGTGCGCCGTCGCCGTCGAGGTCGCCGTAGGCCACGCGGTCTGGGGGGATCGTCCCGTCGGGACGACTGATGCTCACATGGCCCTCACGGTCTGCGATGCCGGGCAAGGTGCCGTCGACCAGCGTTCCTGCGGGATGTTCACACAGGGAAGGAACCGGCGCGGCGAGCAGGGCCTCCTCGTCGAGCGGCTCGGCCTCAGCCTCGATCGTGATTCTCACCAGGCCATCGCCCGTCAGTTCGCCGATCAGACCACGGACGTGGCTCCAGAGCAGCCCCACACCCGTACCGAGGATGCCGAGCAGCACCCGCGTCCCCCGTTCAGCGAGCCACGAGAAGGTCGCCTGGCCCGCACTGTCGGAGACCAGCTGCTCCGCGCAGCCGATCAGCGAGGACGCCAGCGCACCGAAGGTGGCGGCCTGCGGCGTGTCGGAGACCGCCTCCGCTGAGGTCAGCAGTCCTGCCATGCACTCCAGGTTTCCGACGTCGTCCCACGGAAGGGCTGATACTCCCCAGACGCTCAGGGCGAGGTCGATGCCATAGATGAGCGACTCGACGAGGAGACTCGCAGGATGAGAGCGCGCTTCGGCGACCGTGAACGGTGCGGTGGGGGCAGTCGTCACCGTGGCGCTGCCGCCCGGGCTCGCGAGGCCGGTCGGGACGGGCTGTGGCATGAGCGCGAAGAGCGCGAGCGACGCCATGCTCCCGAGTGTGGGGCCGGGTACCGACGCCACACGTCCGGCGGGATCGGTGCGTACGGCGTAGGGGACTCCGGTCGCCGGCGTGACGCTCAGATGCAGGCCGTCGCCGTCGGACCAGACGCAGGGCCACACCACGCCGTCCGGGTCCGCCGATGCCACCCAGCGCCCCGATCCGGGCGTGGGCTCCGGACAGTCGGGTCGCGGGGTATGGAGTCCGAGGACGGTGTCGATGCCGCGGGAGACCTGCGACCACCACGCATCCACATCGACCTCGATCAGCGTGAAGATGCTCAGGTGGTCGACAGCTGCCGTCGGGAGTCCGTCGTCCGCCGTGACAGCGAACAGGTCGGCCCGATCGTCCTGCTCGGTCAGCACGGCGAGCGCATCAGCCATCTGGCTGTCGGTGAACCGGAGAGTGATCGGTTCCGCCGGTTGCTTGCCGTCGCCCAGGATGACCTCGACCGTCGGGCCGGCGACGGACGCCAGGCCATGGAGGTCGGGCACGGCGGGGTCGGCGAGAACTGTCCCGCTCACCGTCGTCCCGACCTCCGCCACCCCGGCCCGTCCACTGACGGTCACGCCATCGAGCTCCAGCTCGAAGCCATCCGAGCCGACCTCCGTCGTCGCCGACTCCGGTAGGTCCCGGTCGATGAGCGAGCAGCCACCGACGACGAGAGTCACGGTCAGCAGTGACGTGACAGCGCGCCTCATCCCGGCTCCCTCCGTCACCCGGATCATGGCACGGTGCCCGACGTCCGATGCACGTTTCCACGCACGCACGTGCTCAGCGGCTCATCGCGTCCGGTTCCGGTCTCCATGCCAGAGGACCGACCGCCCGAGTGCCGGCGCCAGCACCACCAGCGCGCTCGCGGCGAGGACGTGCCAAACGCTGTGGCCGTCCCAGAGCGAGCCCGGGACGCACAGCGGACCGTCCGCGCGGGAGAGCCCGCCCACCGCACCACCCACCGCGAGGAGGGCCGTCGCCGCCAGCGTCCGCACCCGCGTCGCCGGGACCGCGCGGGCGCGCAGCAGGCTGAGCACCACCGCCGCGGCCGCCACCCCGACCTGGGCGAGGTCACCGGCCCGCGGAGCGAGGACGATGACGGGTAGCAGTGCCACCGTCGGCACCGCCCACCACCACCACACCCGCCGGCGCCCCCACAGCCCGGCTGCGGCGTCGGCCGCGACGAAGGTGAGGGTGGCGAGGAGCGGGAGGTCGTGCACCGGGTCCTGCCACGGCGGGCGTGGGCCGTGCTGGACCACCGAGCCGACGCCGATCCCCGCGACGAGCAGGGCGTACCCGGTGAGGGACCCGACGTCGTGCCGGCGGCGGCGTGCGCGGGCCGCGACGACCACGCCGGCGACGACGAACGCCAGGCTCGTCACCGCGGCCACCGGCTCGACGAGCGGCCCCCACGGCTCCGACGGGCAGCCCGGTCCGGTGAGGCCGGCCTGCGTCACCACCCGGCTCGCGCCCATGGACCGACCATAGGCGCGTGCCGCCGCCAGGCCCCACGGTTCTCGCGGGCGCGCGTCCCGAGCCCGCCGGCCCCCGGCGGCGCCGCCCGGCCCCACCGGCACGGTGAGATCGCTTTCATCTTCACGGGGCCTTCACCCACTCTCATGGCACTCTCACACGAGCGGCCTATGCTGGATCGGCCGGGCCACGGGGGTCCGACGTGGCAAAGAGGTGGGTATGAGCGCAGTACTGCAGGTCAACGGTGGTGCACCGCTGAGGGGCGAGATCCACGTCCGTGGTGCCAAGAACTTCGTCTCCAAGGCCATGGTCGCCGCCCTGCTGGGCGAGGAACCCTCCGAGTTGCGCAACGTCCCGCAGATCAAGGACGTCGAGGTCGTCTCCGGCCTGCTGAGCCTCCACGGCGTCAAGGTCGACTACGACGTCGAGGCCGGTGTCATCCGCCTGGACTCCAGCGACGTCGAGAAGGCCCACGTCGCCGACATCGACGCCCACGCCGGCTCCAGCCGCATCCCGATCCTCTTCTGCGGCCCGCTGCTGCACCGGCTCGGGGAGGCCTTCATCCCCGACCTCGGCGGCTGCCGCATCGGTGACCGTCCGATCGACTTCCACCTGGCGATCCTGCGTGAGTTCGGCGCCATCGTCGACAAGCGCCCGCAGGGGATCCACATCACCGCCCCGCGCGGCCTCACCGGCGCCAAGGTGCGCCTGCCCTACCCGAGCGTCGGCGCCACCGAGCAGCTCCTCCTCACCGCCGTGCGGGCCAAGGGCAAGACCGAGCTGAGCAACGCCGCCATCGAGCCGGAGATCACGGCGCTCATCGCCTTCCTCCAGCGGATGGGCGCGATCATCTCGGTGGACACCGACCGGGTCATCCGCGTCGAGGGCGTCGACCACCTCGGCGGGGCGAAGTACACCGCGCTCACCGACCGCATCGAGGCCGGCTCGTGGGCCTGCGCCGCCCTGGCCACCGGCGGTGACATCGTCGTCCGCGGCGCCGACCAGCACGACATGATGGCCTTCCTCAACACCTACCGGAAGGTCGGCGGCGACTTCGAGGTCTTCGACGACGGCATCCGCTTCTGGCACCCCGGCAGCGACCTGCGCTCCATCGTCCTGGAGACCGACGTCCACCCCGGCTTCATGACCGACTGGCAGCAGCCGCTCGTCGTCGCGCTCACCCAGGCCACGGGACTGTCGATCGTCCACGAGACGGTCTACGAGAACCGGTTCGGGTTCACCGAGGCGCTGCGCGGCATGGGCGCCCAGATCCAGGTGTACCGCGACTGCCTCGGCGGGTCGCCCTGCCGGTTCGGGCACCGCAACTTCTACCACTCCGCCGTCGTCTCGGGCCCCACCCCGCTGCGCGCCGCGGACATCGTCGTCCCCGACCTGCGGGGCGGGTTCTCCCACCTCATCGCGGCGCTCGCCGCCGAGGGGACCTCGCGGGTCAGCGGCGTGGACATCATCTACCGCGGCTACGAGGACTTCATGGGCAAGCTCCGTGCGCTCGGCGCGGACGTCGAGCCCATCACAGACCGCGGCATGACAAACGTCATCGCGCAGGCCGGGTGAGCGCCATGTGAAGCGGTGACCGCGCGCACTGCCGTGCGCGCGGGTCCGGGGCGAAGGTGGAGACATGACCACCACCGACACCAGCTCCGTCATCACCGTCCGCGGGCTGCACCGCCGCTACGGCTCCGGCCCGACCGCCTTCACCGCCGTGCGCGGGGTCGACCTCGACGTCCGCCGCGGCGAGCTGTTCGCCCTGCTCGGCACGAACGGCGCCGGGAAGACCTCGCTGCTCGAGGTCGTCGAGGGCATCGCCCCACCCACCGCCGGCACCGTCCGGGTGCTCGGCAGCGACCCGTACCGCGAGCGGCACCGCGTGCGCCCGCGCACCGGGATCATGCTGCAGGAGGCCGGGTTCGCCTCCGACCTCACCACCGTGGAGACGGCGCGCATGTGGCACGGCACCCTCGGGGCGCCGATGCCCGCGGAGGCTGCGCTCGACCTCGTGGGGCTGAGCGGCCGCGCCCGTGTGCCGGTCACGTCGCTCTCCGGCGGTGAGCGCCGCCGCCTCGACCTCGCACTCGCGCTCATGGGCCGCCCCGAGGTCCTGTTCCTCGACGAGCCGACCACCGGCCTGGACCCGCAGTCGCGCCGCGACGCCTGGGACCTCGTCCGCCACCTCCTCGAGGAGGGGGTGACCGTGGTCCTGACCACCCACTACCTGGAGGAGGCCGAGGAGCTCGCCGACCGGCTCGCCATCATGCACGGCGGTGAGATCGTCCGCTCCGGCACCGTCGAGCAGATCGTCGCCGGGGAGCCGGCCCGCATCCGCTACCGGACCACCTCCGGCGACCTCGCCGACCCGCGCACGCTCCACGGCCTGCCCGGGCTCCTGGGCGCGCGGCGCAGCCGCACCGGGCTCGTCGAGCTCGAGTCCCGCGACCTGCAGGTCACGCTCTCCGCACTCCTCGAGCGCGCCAACACGGCCGGTGAGGTGCTGACCAACCTCGAGGCGAGCCACGCCTCCCTCGAGCGCGCCTTCCTCACCATCGCCCAGCAGGAGGACGACGACGTCGCCGCCCTCGCCGCCCCCGTCGCCGCCTGACCAGCCCCGCCGCGTACCGAAGGGACCAGACCATGACCACCGTGACCGCCCACGGCCCGCTCGCCCCGGCCACCGCCACCGCCCCGCGCGCCGGCCGCCTCGACCGCGTCCTCGCCCTCGTCAAGGCCGAGGTGCTCCTGCTCGTCCGCAACCGCACCACCCTGTTCAATGCCGTCGCCCTGGCCCCGCTCATGGTGGTGTTCCTCAGCACCGTGGGCATGGTGCCCGAGGGCGCCGACTCCGCGGTCGCCGGGCTGCTCCTCACCGCGCTCGTCGCGCTCGCGCTGCTCTTCGTCGTCTACTACAACCTCACGACGACGCTCGTCGCCCGCCGGGAGGAGCTCGTGCTCAAGCGGCTGCTCACCGGTGACGTCTCCCGCGCGGAGATCGTCCTCGCGTGCGCCACGCCGGCCGTCCTCGTCGTCCTCGCCCAGATCGTCCTCGGCGTCGCGGCGACGGCGGTGTGGTTCGAGCTCCCGACCGTCCAGAACCCGCTCTGGATCGTGCTCGCGGTGGCAGGTGGGACCATCCTGTTCGCCCTGCTCGCGGCGGCGTCCTCCGGCTTCACCCGCACCGTCGAGGCGGCCCAGCTGAGCACGCTGCCGGTGCTCATGGTGGCGACGGCGCTGTCCGGGCTGGCCCTGCCGCTGCACCTCATGCCCGGCGCCGTCGAGCAGGTCGCCCAGTGGAGCCCGCTCTACCCGGTCGTCGCCCTGCTCCAGCACGGCTTCGGCGCCGTCGCCCCGGACGGCACCGTGGCCTCCGGCGCGCTGGGTGACGTCGCGCAGCCGGTCGCCGCCATGGCGGTGTGGATCGCCCTCGGCGTCCTGGCCGCCACGCGGTGGATGCGCTGGGAGCCACGCCGCTGAGACCGGCCGCTACCGGTCCCGTCGCCCCGGCGGCGGGACCGGTAGCGTCGTGGCGGACCGTCCGGGCGAGGGAGGATGTCGGACATGGCGGGCATGTTGGACCTGTGGCGCCGGCGCTCGGACCCCGAGCGGGTCGAGGCCTACACGCGGTGGACCCTCTACATCCTCCTCGGGTTCATCCCCCTCATGGCGCTCGTCATGGTGGCGCCGGTGACCGTCGACCTCGACGGCCCGCGCGTGGGGATCGCCACCTACGTCGTGCTCATGGTCGCCCAGGTGGCCCTCGCCATCGTCGTCACCCGCGACGGCATCACCGCCTACCGCGACGGGACGCCGCTGCCCCGCCGCCGGGTGGTGCTGCTGCTCTCGCTGACGGCGGCCGCCGTGGTGAGCGCGTTCCTCTTCCTCCCGGCCGGGCGGGAGATGGTGTGGGAGGGGCGCAGCCCGGCCGTCTTCCTCCTGCTCGCCGCGGCGATCTGGGCGCTGACCCTGGTGGTCCGGCCGCGGGTGTTCATGCCGCTCGCCCTCGTCGCCGGGGTCGTCAGCGCCCTCGTCGGGCTCCCCACGACACCCTGGCCCTACGTCGTGGCGAGCGCGATCACGTACTGCTTCATCATGGGCACCATCGCCCCGAGCTTCCGGATCTCGGTGTGGCTGCTCGGCGTCGTGTGGGAGCAGCACCGCACCCGCCAGCTCCACGCCCGCCTCGCCGTCGCCGAGGAGCGGCTGCGCTTCTCCCGCGACCTGCACGACGTGCTGGGCCGCGCGCTGTCCGCCATCGCGCTGAAGAGCGAGCTCGGCGCGGAGTTGGCCCGCCGCGGGCAGACCGACTCCGCGGCGGAGCAGATGCTCGAGGTGCGCGAGCTGGCCAACGACTCCCTGCGTGAGGTGCGCGCCGTCGTCGCCGGCTACCGGCAGGCCGACCTCGAGACGGAGATCGCCGGGGCGCGGTCCATGCTCCGGTCGGCCGGGGTGCGCACCCGGCTCGTCGGTGAGGGCACCCAGCTTCCGCCGCACGTCCAGTCCGCGCTCGCCTGGGTGGTGCGCGAGGGGGCGACGAACGTCGTGCGGCACGCCCGGGCGACGAGCTGCGCCATCGACCTCGCCGTCGTCGGGCAGCACGCCCGCCTCACCATCGTCAACGACGGCGCCACGGCGGCGCCGTCGTCGGGCTCGGGCCTCGTCGGGCTCTCCGAGCGGCTCGCCCGGCTCGGCGGCACACTGGCCACCGAGCTCCGCGACGGCACCTTCACCCTCCGTGCCGAGGTGCCGCTCCAGCCCGAACGCGACACCGTGCAACCCGCAGCACCCGCCGTTGGGAGGATGGAGTCACCATGATCCGCATCCTCCTCGCCGACGACGAGAACCTCATCCGCGACGCCCTGGCCGGGCTGCTCGGCCTCGAGGACGACATCGAGGTGGTCGCTCAGGCCGCGTCGGGCCCGGAGGCGGTGGCGGCCGGCCGGCACCACCGGCCCGACATCGCCGTCCTCGACCTCCAGATGCCCGGGCTCGACGGCATCGCGGTCGCCCAGCAGCTCGCCGCCGAGGTGCCGGGCTGTCGCTCGATCATCGTCACCAGCCACGGCCGGCCGGGGTACCTCAAGCGGGCGCTCGAGGCCGGGGTCTCGGCGTTCGTCCCGAAGACCGTGTCCGGCCGGGTGCTCGCCGACGTCGTGCGCCAGGTCCACGGCGGGGGCCGTTACGTCGACCCCGAGCTCGCGGCGGAGGCGATCAGTGCGGGCGACTCCCCGCTGACGCCCCGCGAGGCCGACGTCCTGGAGCTCGCCGTCGACGGGACGCCCGTCGAGGAGATCGCCCAGCGCGCGCACCTGAGCCCCGGCACGGTACGCAACTACCTGTCGTCGGCCGCGATGAAGCTCGGCGCCGCGAACCGTCACGAGGCCGTCCAGATCGCTCGCCGCCACGGGTGGATCTGAGGCCGGCCGGCTCCTGCGGGCCCGCCGGTCCGGGCCACACCGGAAGGCCGGTCCTGGCCGGGACACGCCGGGGTGGTCGCGGCGGTGCCTCGCCGGGGGTGGTCGTGGCGGTGTCTTGCCGTGGGGCGTGGCGGTGTCTTGCCGGGGGTGGTCGTGGCGGTGCCTCGCCGGAGGTGGTCGTGGCCGTGCCTCGCCGGAGGGTGGTGGTATCGGCCACGCCTGGGGCCGGTTCCGGCAGGGACAAGGAGTTGTTGTTCGGAGGGGTCAGACTGATCCGCGTGGTGGGTCAGCCTCACGGGTTGCGCGGCCTGAGGGACAGGTCCATGCGTGAACCGGCACATGGGTCAGATTCATGAGCGACCCTGCACATCGGTCAGATCCATGAGCGATCCTGCACATCGGTCAGATTCTTGAGCGACCCTGCACATCGGTCAGGTTTTGCGGGTGAGTCGGTGCGTGGGTCAGGCTCACGGGTGATCAGGCAGAAAGGTCTGGCTCACGGTGAGCCATGGGGTGGATCATCCTGACTCTTCCCGACGCGGACACCCCCCAGGGCGTCACCGCGTTCGTCGGCCACAACGGGGAGCGTGCCGAGACGTCGTCGTCGAACGTCGAGAGGGTGAGCGTCCCGTCACTGGTGGCCCGCCGCTCGTCGCGCCGTGGGTCGGCCACGCTGCGCGGGCGCTCACCGGGGCCGTGACCGAGTCCACCGCCCTCGGACGTGGTCGGCGGCATGGCGGCGTCGTCGGCGGCGATACGATCCGACGGTGACCAGGCCCGTGCCCCCGCTCTACCGTGCTGCGGCGGTCGTCCTGCGCCCGCTCCTGCGAGCCGTGATGCGCCGTGAGTGGCGGGGCGCCGAGCACCTGCCACGGGAGGGCGGGTTCATCGCCGCAGGCAACCACCTGACGAACCTCGACGCGCTCGTCTTCGCCCACTTCCTCTACGACCACGGCGCCGCCCCGCGCTTCCTGGCCAAGCACACCCTGTTCGGCGTCCCGCTGCTCGGGTGGGCGCTGCGGCAGACCGAGCAGATCCCGGTGCACCGCAACACCTCCGCCGCCCGGGAGTCGCTGGAGCCGGCCCGGGAGGCGCTGCGCCGCGGGCTGTGTGTGGGCATCTTCCCCGAGGGCACCTTCACCCGGGACCCCGACCTGTGGCCGATGACCGCCCGCCCCGGGGTGGGCCGCCTCGCGCTCACCACCCGGGTCCCGGTGGTGCCGATCGCGCTGTGGGGTGTCCAGGACGTGCTCGCCCGCTACGGCAAGGTCCCGCACCTCGTGCCGCGGCGCACCGTCCGGGTCCAGGCCGGGCCCCCCGTGCCGCTCGACGACCTCTACGACCGCACCGGCGACCCGCAGGCGCAGCGCGAGGCCACCGACCGCGTCATGGCGGCCATCACCGGGATGCTCGCCGAGATGCGCGCCGAGCAGCCGCCCGCGCGTCCGTACGACATCCGCCGCGACGGCGACCCGCGGGCCGAGGAGCTCGCCGCCCGTCGCGCGCGCAAGCAGACCCGACGCACGGCCCGCGCCCGGCGCCGCCGCAGCGCACCGGCCGACGGCAGCCCGGGGAGCGCATGACCGCACGGGGCACCACCGCCGTCCTCGGCACCGGCAGCTGGGGGACGACGTTCGCCGCGGTCCTTGCCGACGCCGGAAACGACGTCACCGTGTGGGGCCGCTCGGCCGAGACCTGCCGGGAGATCACCCGCGAGCACCACAACGAGCGCTACCTGCCCGGTGTGGAGCTGCCGCATCGTGTCACCGCCACCACCGACATCCGGACGGCTGTCGCCCGCGCCGAGCTCGTGGCGGTCGCCGTGCCCTCCCAGGTCGCCCGCGCCGTGCTCGCCGAGGTGGCCGACGCGCTCGAGCCGGACGCCGTCGTCGTCTCGCTGATGAAGGGGGTAGAGCCGGGCACGGGGGAGCGGATGAGCGAGGTGGTGCGCGAGGTGCTCGGCCTGGAGGAGCGGCGCGTCGCCGTCGTCTCCGGTCCCAACCTCGCCCGGGAGATCGCCGACCACCAACCCACCGCCACCGTGGTCGCCGCGGTCGACGAGGCCACCGCGGCACGCGTCGCCCACGCCTGTGCGGCCCCGTACTTCCGCCCGTACACGAACACCGACGTCGTCGGCGTCGAGCTCGGCGGGGCCGTGAAGAACGTCATCGCGCTCGCCGTCGGGATGGCCCAGGGGGTGGGGTACGGCGACAACACCACGGCGTCGCTCATCACCCGCGGCCTGGCCGAGACCACCCGGCTCGGGTTGGCACTCGGTGCCCGGGCCGAGACCCTGGCCGGGCTCGCGGGCATGGGCGACCTCGTCGCCACGTGCTCCTCCCGGCTCTCCCGCAACCACACCCTCGGCCGGCACATCGGCGAGGGGATGACCCTGGAGCAGGCGGTGGCCGCGACGGGCGGCACCGCCGAGGGGGTGCGGTCCTGCCGTGCGGTGCTCGAGCTCGCCGATGCGCACGGGGTGGACATGCCGATCAGCCGCGCCGTGGCGGCCGTGCTCTACGAGAACCTGCCCGTACCGGCGATGACCGAGGCGCTCCTGTCCCGCCCCCGCCGGGCCGAGGGCCGCTGACGCACGGGGCCGGGTCGGGGGCCGTTGACGCACGGGGCTGGGCTGGGGGCCGTTGACGCACGGGGCTGGGCCGAGCGGTGCTGAGGCATGGCGCGCCTG
>NZ_CALGNQ010000221.1 GCF_937958535.1 uncultured Georgenia sp.
GGATCCGGAAGAGCCCCTATTCGCTGAGCAGGAGTGCCGATGTCGTCCTTGTCCCCCACCCCTGAGTTCGGCCGCTTCGGGTTCTGGCGTCGCGGCGCGCATCTCACGCCCGAGCTGGCTGGCGCCGTGGAGCGGCTCGGCTACGGGACCGTGTGGATCGGTGGCTCCCCGCCCGCCGACCTCGGCATCGCGGAGGAGCTGCTCGACGCGACAGAACGCGTCACGGTCGCCACTGGGATCGTCAACATCTGGACGGCCCCGGCGGCCGAGGTGGCGGCGTCCTTCCACCGCATCGAGCGGAGACACCCGGGCCGGCTCGTGGTCGGCATCGGGATCGGACACCGCGAGACCCTGGACGGCCCGTACGAGAAGCCCTACTCCGCGCTCGTCTCCTACCTCGACACGCTCGACGAGGAGGGCGTCCCGGCTCAGCGTCGGGTCATCGCGGCCCTCGGGCCACGCACGCTCCGGCTCTCCGCCGAGCGAGCCGCCGGAACGCACCCCTACCTCACGACACCGGCGCACACCCGGTTCGCCCGCGACATCGTCGGACCGGACGCCGTCGTCGCGCCCGAGCAGCGCCTCGTGCCAGAGACCGACACGGCCGCCGCCCGCGAGACGGCGCGCCGGTTCCTCGACCGCTACCTCTCCCTGTCCAACTACCGGCGCACGCTCGAGTCCCACGGGTTCACGGCGGCGGACCTCGACGACGGCGCCACGGACGCCGCCGTGGACGCGCTCGTCCCGCACGGTGGTCCGGCGGCGCTGGCCGCGGCCGTGCGCGGCCACCTCGACACCGGTGCGGACCATGTCTGCGTCCAGGTCCTCCCGGCGCGGCGCGACCCGCTGCCCACCTTGGCAGCGCTGGCGAGCGAGCTGTAGCGGCTCAGGCGCTGCGCCGACCACGACGCGCCGCGTACTCCACGAGCGGCACCCGCGCGCCCGGCTCGACACCGAGGAGTGCGGCGAGCTCGGGGTCGCGGATGGGGGCGGTCTTGTCGCCCTGCTCGAAGAGGAAGGTGACGTCGACGATGTCGTAGCGCAGCCCTCCGTCGGCGAGCCGCTCCTGGAAGCGTGACGCCCGGGGCCCGAACCCGCACTCGACGAAAGCGAAGGTGCGGCTCCGCTCCTCGGCACGGTCCCAGGTGCCGACGGAGGCGACGACGTCGGCCACCACCTGACCGTCGGCCGCGGCGTTCGCGCGAACGACGTCCGCGACCGTGCCGGGGAAGCCGCCGAGCCGCTCGATGCCGGGCCAGCTCGAGGTCACCGCCCGCCGGACGAACTCGGACCAGTCGACCGCGCCACCGACGGTGACCTCGACACCGCCACACGGGGCGAGGTCGTCCAGCTCGCACGCCGACGCGTCGACGACGAGCCAGAGCCGCCGGTCGTCGAGCGACGGAACCGTGGCGAGCGAGGGAACGGGGTCCATCCGTCCATTCCACGCCCCTTGAAGGGGCTTTTCAAGGGATGCCGCCACGTGCCCGGGAACGGCCCAGGAAAGGCCTTGCTCCTGGTCGACTCAAACCCGCCGCGGGCGATGTCGGAGCTCCGTGCCTTAGTGAACGACATCCGATCGGTGGGTGACCGCCAGCAGGCTCTGCGCTTGCACGGTGAGCCACTCGTCCCGGCCGGTGACCGCCAACGACGGGTGGGAGCACACCGACTCCGACATCCGCACCCTCCACGACCACTCCTACCCACGTGCGCCGCGCGCACGGCGCACGTGGGTAGGAGTACCCACACCCGCCTCCGCGCAGGATGGGCGGTCCGCCCGACGCGGCGCTCCCCGACCCGCTCCTAGCGTCGGTACATGGACACCACCGACATCGAAACCGTCATCGTCGGCGCCGGACAGGCGGGGCTGGCGACCGGGTACCACCTGCGCAAGCGCGGCCGCCCGTTCGTCGTCCTCGAGGCCGGCGGCCGCGTCGGGGACCAGTGGCGCCGCCAGTGGGACACCCTCGCCCTCTACTCCCCCGCGCAGTACGACGGCCTGCCCGGGTCGCCCTTCCCCGCGCCGCGGTGGACCTTCCCGGGCAAGGAGGACGTCGCCGCCTACCTGGAGGACTACGCCCGCCGGTTCGACGTGCCGGTCGTGCTGGACACCCGGGTGGAGCGCCTCTGCAGCGCCGGGGGCCGCTACGTCCTCACGACCGACGGCGGCCGCTACCTCTGCGACAACGTGGTCGTCGCCACGGGCACGTTCGGCCGCACCCCCGACGTCCCGGCCGTCGCCGCACAGCTCGACCCGGCGATCCTCCAGCTCCACTCGAGCCAGTACCGCCGGCCCGGGCAGCTGCACGCCGGCCCGGTGCTCGTCGTCGGGGCGAGCCACTCCGGGACGGACATCGCCTTCGAGGTGGCAGCCACCCACCCGACCGTCCTCGCCGGTCGCGACTGCGGCGCGATCCCGCCCCGGCTCGAGTCCCGCGCGATGCACGCCCTCTTCCCGGTCCTGCTCTTCGCGTGGCGCCACGTGCTCACCCGCCGCACCCCACTCGGGCGCCGGATGATGTCGCACGTGCGTCACCACGGCGGCCCGGCGCTGCGGGTCAAGGCGGCGGACCTCGCCGCACGCGGCGTCGAGCGCGTCACCTCCCGCGTCGAGGAGGTGCGCAACGGGCTGCCGGTGGTCGACGGGACTCCGCGTCAGGTCGCCAACGTCGTGTGGGCGACCGGGTTCCGGCAGGTCCTCGACTGGATCGACCCCCCCGTCGTCGGAGACGACGGCTACCCCCCGCGAGCTGCGCGGCGTGGCCGACGTGCCCGGACTCTTCTTCTGCGGGCTGGCGTTCCAGTACGCATTCAGCTCGATGCTCATCGCCGGGGCCGGGCGCGACGCCGCCTACGTTGCCCGGCGGATCGCCGCCCGGAGGCGCACGGCCGCGCGGCTGCCCGTGGCCGCTCGACGCGCGTAGACTCGACGGCGGAGGTCCCGACATGGGCGTCGTCGAGCTGGAGCAGGCACGCGCCGCCTTCGACCGGGGCGACTGGGACGTCGCGTTCGAGGGCTGGTCCAGGGCGGACATCGACACGCTCTGCGCGGACGACCTCGAGGACCTCGCCACCACCGCCGAGCTGCTCGGCAGGTACGAGGAAACCACCCGCGCGCTCCACCGCGCCTTCCGACGCCGGCTGGCCGACGGTCGCCCGGCACGCGCGGTGGGATGCGCGTTCCGGCTGGCGATGGCCGCGGCCGAGCACGGCGAGCCCGCCCAGTTCGCCGGCTGGGCGGCACGCGCCGAGCAGCTCGTCACGGAGACCGGCGAGGACGGGCCCGCGCTGGGCTCGGTCGCCGTCCTCCGGATGTTCCGTGCCCTGGCCGGCGGTGCCTTCGCCGACGCCGCGGCCGCGGCCGAACAGGCGGGCGACGTCGCCCGCCTGCACGACGACCCCGACCTCACGGCGATGGCGATGTGCTCGCGTGGACGCCTGGCGCTCTACGCCGGCCGGGCCGCCGAGGGCCTCGCGCTGCTCGACGAGGCGATGGTCCGGGTGCTCACCGGCGAGCTGTCCCCGGTGGTCGCCGGGCACGTCTACTGCACCGCGATCGAGGGCTGCCAGGAGATCAGCGACTTCACCCGGGTCGCCGAGTGGACCGTCGCCCTGGGGCGCTGGTGTACGGAGCAGCCCGGGCTGCTGGCGTTCACCGGCCAGTGCGCCGTCCACCGCGGACAGCTGCTCCGCCTCCGCGGGGACTGGGCGGCGGCCCTCACCGAGCTGGAGCACGCCGCGGCCCGCTACCGGCGGGTGGGCACGCCCGACGCAGCCGGGCTCGCGGCGGCCGAGGCCGGAGACGTCCACCGGCTGCGCGGTGAGTGGAGCGCCGCCGACGTGGCCTATCGGGTCGCCGCAGACCACGGTTACGACCCTCAGCCGGGCCTGGCGCTGCTCTGGCTCGCGCAGGGCGAGGCCGACGCGGCCCGCCACGCGCTCGACCGGCTGCTCGCCGGGGCCGACGGGCCCGTCCAGCGCCTGCGGCTGCTGCCGGCGCACGTCGAGGTGCTCCTCGCTGCCGGGGAGGTGGAGGATGCCCGGCACACCGCCGGCGAGCTGGGCGAGCTGGCCACCCGTTACGGGAGCCTGTCGTTGGAGGCGATGGCCGCCCACGCCTTCGGCTCCGTCGAGCTCGCCGCCGGTGACGCCCTCGGGGCGCTGCCCTATCTGCGCAAGGCGCAGCAGCTGTGGACCCGGGCCGGTGCGCCGTACGAGACCGCCCTGGCCCGGACGCTCACGGGGCGGGCGCTGGCCCGGGCCGGGGACGCGGGGTCGGCACGGCGGGAGCTGGAGGCGGCCCGGGCGGCGCTCGGCGCGCTCGGAGCCCGGCCCGCGGCGGCCGAGGTCTCCCGGCTGCTCGCCCCGCCGGCACTGCCGGACGGCCTCACCACGCGCGAGGTGGAGGTGCTCCGGCTCGTCGCGTCCGGGCGGAGCAACGCCCAGGTGGCCGCGGCCCTCGTGCTGAGCGAGAAGACGGTCGCGCGTCACCTGTCCAACATCTTCGTCAAGCTCGACGTCGGGTCACGCACCGCAGCAGCCGCGTACGCCTTCACCCACGGGCTGGTGTGACGAGGGACGAATTTCACCTGCGTCGGTGCCGGACCGACTGCCATGCTCGGGTCTGTCCACGCAGCCGACGAGGAGGCGACGATGGAGTACACGACCTCACGCGACGGGACCCGGATCGCCTACGAGCGGGCCGGCGCCGGTCCACCGGCCATCATCATCGGAGGTGCGCTGAGCGACCACACCGGTGGCCAGGGGCTCGCCGCGGAGCTCGTGGGTGACCTGACGACCATCGTCTACGACCGCCGTTCACGCGGGCACAGCGGCGACGAGAGCCCCGGCATCGGGGGAGCCGTGGAGCGGGAGGTCGAGGACCTCGCCGCGCTCGTCGAGGTCGCCGGAGGTCGGGCGATTCTGGTGGGCGGCTCGTCCGGTGGGGTGCTCGCCCTCGGCGCCACGTTGCACGGCCTGCCGGTCGAGCGGCTCGTGCTCTTCGAGCCCCCGTTCGCCGCCGAGCAGTTCCCACCCGTCGCGCCACCGGACATGCCTGAGCAGCTGACAGCCCTGCTCGCGGAGGGCCGTAGCGGCGACGTCGTCGAGCTCTTCCTGAGGCGCGCCGTGGGACTGCCCGACGCGACCGTCACGGCGATGAAGGAGTCACCGGCGTGGCCGGCGATGCAGGAGCTCGCCCCGAGCACCGTCTACGACGCCGTGCTCACCCGGACCTACCCCTACCCGGACGCGTTCGCCTCGGTCGCCGTCCCGACGCTCGTGCTCACCGGGGAGTCGACCTTCCCCCTGCTCACCGCCTCCGCCAGGGAGCTCGCCCGGGTGCTCCCGGACGCCGAGCACCGCACGGTGACCGGCTCGGACCACGTGCTCGACCCACCGGCCGCGGCCGAGGCGATCCGCGGGTTCCTCCGCCGTCCGGTCCGCCGGACCTGACCGGCGGCCCGGGCCCGCGCCGGGCGATCCCGGCGGACCCCGGGCGAACGCCACGCGTCAGACCACCCAGCGACGTCTCGGCCCAGCACCCAGCCACGCCAGGACGGTCGGCCCCCTCGCACCGAGTGGATCTCCGGGCGCCTGGCGGGCACGCGGCTTTGTTAGCGTGCGAGCCATGCCCGACCTCTTCCTGCCGCGCCGGATGCTGCTCGCCGGGCGCGACGCCACGCGCCTGGCCGCCGATCTCGCCGACGCCCTTCCCGAGCTCGCCACCCGGACCGTGCGGCACGGACCGCTGTCCGCCCAGGACGCTGCGTGGGCAGACAGCTACACCGGGTTCACGGTGCCGCCGAACCTCGCCGACTCCGGCGTGCGGTGGGTGCACCTGCCGATGGCCGGGGTCGACCGCGTCGTCACCGAGCTCGCCGGCCGTGACGTCGTGCTCACCCGCACCGTGGGCAGCATGCCCGACGCGATCGGCACCTACGTCCTCGCCCATCTCCTCGCCGACGCCTGGCACCTGCGCGAGTACGCCGACCAGCAGGCCCGCGCCGAGTGGCAGCCCCTCACCCCCGCCCGGGTGCCGCGGCGCACGGTCGTCGTGCTCGGCACCGGGCAGATCGGCGCCGGTGTGGCCCGGGCGCTGCGCGGGGCCGGCTACCGGGTGGTCGGGGCCAACACCCGCGGGACCCCGGCAGAGGGGTTCCCCGAGGTCGTCGCCCTCACCGAGGCCGGCCCGCAGCTGGCGACGTGCGACGCGCTGGTCAACGCCCTGCCGCTCACGGACGCGACCCGCGACCTGGTGGACGCGACGCTGCTGGACCACCTGGACGGCGCCGTCGTCGTCAACGTCGGCCGCGGCGCCACGCTGGTGGCGGCGGACCTGCGCAGCGCGCTCGACTCGGGCCGGGTGCGGCGTGCGGTGCTCGACGTGTTCGAGACCGAGCCGCTGCCGGCCACGGACTGGCGGTGGACCCACCCCCGGGTCACCGTCACCCCGCACGTCTCGGGCCCGACCGAGCCGGAGGACGTCGTCGAGGCGATCGTCGAGGCGTACCGGGCGTTCGCCACCGGGCAGCGTCCCCCGCTCACCGTCGCCCTCGACCGGGGGTACTGAGCCCTCGACCGCGGGTCCCGGCAGCGGCCACCGCCGGCGGTCGAAGACCGACGGGTCGCCGCGCTCCCGTTCACCGGACGTGCAGGACCGCGACGGTCGCCCGCTACCCGCCCCGGACGGCGGCCGCGAAGGACCGGGCGATCGCCCGCCCGACGCGGGCGACGGCATCGTCGTGGGTGCCTGCCACGGCGGCGCGTACCGCGGGGGCGTCGACGATGCCCTTGCGCTCGGCGTACCGCCCCACCCGTGCGGGCGACGCCTCGGGATGGAACTGGACGCCGAGCGCCGAGCCCACCCGCATCGCCTGCACCGGGTACCGGGCGGAGGCGGCCAGGTGGACCGCCCCGGGCGGCAGGCGCGTGACGGCGTCCTCGTGCATGGCGTACTGGTAGCTGCACGTGGCGCCGGCGACGGCCGGGCCGAGGAGCGGGTCGTCGGCCGCTGCGGGTCGCCAGCTCACCTCGACGACACCGGCCTCCCGACCGGCGGGGGCCGCCACGGTCACCTCCCCGCCGGTCGCCGCGGCGAGCAGCTGGTGCCCCAGGCAGATGCCGAGCACCGGCACGCCGGCGGCGACGGTCTCGGCCAGCAGGTCCCGCGTCGCGGGCAGCCAGGGCGCTCGCTCGTCGTCGTAGGCGCTCATCCGGCCGCCGAGGACGAGCAGCCCGACGCCGGGCGACGTGGGCACGGGCTCCCCCGCGAAGGGCCGCACGAGGTGGAGGTCGACACCCTCGAGCCAGCCGGCGAAGCGGTCGAGCGGTGCCACCGTGTCGTGCTGGAGCACGGTGACGTGGGCCACGCGCCCACCCTACGGGTGGGGGCGCCGCGACGTCGCGTCGGGCTCACGGGCGCCGGTCGGGAGGGGCGTTCACAGCTCCCGCTCGGCCAGCTCGCGGAACTCCTCGGGCACCCCTGCGCCGCGGCCGAGCGCGGCCGGCAGGTACCCCACGGCGGACCGGCCGAAGCGGTCGCGCACCGCGTCCACCGAGCGGTCCACCGCCCACCGTGCGGCGCCGGTGGGCGAGCCCGGGCGCCACGGGTCGGGCGGAGGCAGCGGGAGCTCGAGCTGGATGACCTCCTGCCGGGCCAGGTTGGAGACGGAGATGCCGAGGAGCGTGACCTCCCGCTCCCCCTCGTCGTGGAGCGCCTGCCAGGCGAGCCGCTCGGCGACCTCCGTGATCGTGAGCGTGGCGGACACCGGCGCGCCCAGCGTGTGGGAGCGGGTCACCGAGCGCATGGCGGGGAACCGGACCCGCACGGTGACCGTGCGCCCGGCCCTGCCCTTGGCCCGCAGTCGGCCGGCCACCCGCTCGGCGAGGTGGCTGAGCACCTCGCGGACGAGCTCCGGCGTGGCCCGGCGCCGGCCCAGGGCCGACTGGGCCCCGACGGAACGAGCGCGGGTGGAGGTGACCACCCGCCGCGGGTCCTCGTTGTGCGCCAGGGCGTGCAGCGTGCCACCGGTGGCCCGGCCGAGGTAGCGCTCCATCGCCGAGCGTTCGGTCCGGGCGAGGTCACCCACGGTGTGGATGCCGCGCTCGGCAAGGCGCCGCTCGGTGACCGAGCCGACACCCCACAGCAGGCCCACCGGCAGCGGGTCGAGGAAGTCGCGCTCCGCCTCGGGCTCGACGACGACGAGCCCGTCCGGCTTGGCCACCTGCGAGGCGACCTTCGCCAGGTGCTTGGTGCGGGCGGCGCCCACGGAGATCGGCAGGCCGACCTCGGCGCGCACACGGTCGCGGATGAGCGTGCCGATGGCGGCGGGTGGGCCGAAGAGGTGGGTGGAGCCCGCAACGTCGAGGAAGGCCTCGTCGATCGAGATGCGCTGGACGAGCGGGGTGACGTCACCCAGGATCTGCATGACCTCGTCGGCGATCGCCTGGTAGCGGTGGAAGCTGCCGCGCACGAAGGTCAACCCGGGGCACAGTTGCGCCGCCCGCCAGCCGGGCATACCGCCGGCGACGCCGTGGACCTTGGCCTCGTAGGAGGCGGCGAGCACGACGCCGCCGCGGGCGCTGCCCCCCACCGCCACCGGACGGCCCCGCAACGCAGGCTCCAGGAGCTGCTCGACCGAGGCGTAGAACGCGTCGAGGTCGGCGTGCAGGATCGACGGCCCGGTGGACACCCCACCAGCATACTCGTACACATGTTCGAGCACAGCCCCGTCGTGGGTGCTCCGCCACCCAGGCGCGGACGTCGGCCACCGTCTCGGGCGTCACCGGCACGCACGCACCGGCCGGCGGGGTGGGCACCACCCACGGCGACAGGACCGCCGCCGCCCCTGGCCGGATCGTCCGATCAGGAGGACGATGACCCCATGGGACGCATCGTCGCGCTGCCCGCCCGAGGTGAGGTCTTCTCCGACGCCCGCGGCGGTGACCGGATGCTGCGCGTGTCCTGGCACCACGAGCACGGCGTCGTCGTCCTGTCCCTGTGGCGCGGTGGGGTGTGCGCGGGAACGTTCCGCGTCGCGGCCGAGGAGGTGCCGGGCCTCGTCGCCGCACTCACCGAGGGCCTGGCCCAGGGCTACCTGCCGGGCCGGGCACCGCCCGGGGACGCGACGGCCGGGCGGCCCGGCTGAGGGTCCGCCCGAGCTCAGCCCTCGTCGGTGGTGCGGTCCTGCCCCGTGCCCGGGACGACGGCCACCGGGACCTGCGCCCGCGACAGCACCCCCTGACTCACCGACCCGAGGAGCAGGCCGGCGAAGCCGCCGAGGCCGCGGCTGGCCACGACGAGGAGGCAGGCGTCGGTCGAGGACTCGACGAGCGCGGTCACCGGGTGGTCGTGGACCACACGCAGCTCGATGTCGAGGTCCGGGTGGGCGCGGCGAGCCTCCTCCACCGTCGCGCGGACCTGCCCGGTGAGCTCGACGACCCGCTCGACGAGGTCGGCGTACCACGGCCCGGGCGGCGCGCCCGGGGGCGCCTCGACGTACTCGGCGCGCACCACCCGCACCGGGCTGTTGCCGGCCGCCGCGCGCTCCAGCGCGAACCGGAAGGCGCCCTCGGCCTCGGGCGAGCCGTCCAGGCCCACGACGACCGGCGCGTCGGCGACGGTGCTCCCACCTCCGCGCACGACCACCACCGGGCACGCGGCGTGCATCGCCACCTGCTGGGAGACCGAGCCCAGGAAGATCCCGGCGACCCGGCCGTGCCCGCGTGCGCCGAGGACCACCATGGCGGCCTCCCGGGACATCGCGACGAGGTCGGGTGCGGCACGACCGACCCGCACCTCGGTCGTCACGGCGAGGTCGGGGTGCTCGGCGCGGACGATGTCGGCCGCCTCGTCGACGACACGGCCGCCGAGCTCGTGCGGGTCCGTCGGGTCGAAGACCGCCATGCCGCTCACCGGCGGCAGGTAGACGAAGACGTGGACGATGTGCAGCGGTGCGCCGCTGTGCCGGGCCGTGGCCGCCGCCCAGCGGAGCGCCGCGTAGGACAGCGACGACCCGTCGACGGCGACGAGGATCGGGCGGCTGGGCGGGTTCGTGGTCATGGTGCTCCCCTCCTACCCCCAGTGGTACCACTGCGCGGGCCGCGGGTCACGGGACCATCGGCCCCTTCCGTTCGACACGCGACCGGGCCAGGCTTGAGGGAGGGGGCCCCGTACCCCCACACGTCACGTGACTCGGAGGTTGCCATGGTGGATCAACCGCACGATGTGGTCGTCGTCGGTGTCGACGGGTCGGACAAGGACGCCCGCGCCGTGGAGTGGGCAGCCGACGAGGCCGTCGGTCAGGGCACCGGCCTGCACATCCTGTACTCCTTCCCGATCCTCCCCGACGGGTTCCCGGCCGTGCAGCTCGAGGAGCTGGGCACCGAGATCACCGGGCGGGCGCGGCAGCGGGCGCTGGCCCGGCAGCCGGAGCTGGAGGTGACGACGCAGACCGTCGTCTCCGACCCCGCCACGGCGCTCGTCCGGGCGTCGGCGACCGCGCGGGTGCTCGTCGTCGGGGCCCGCGGGCTGGGCCGGATCGCCGGACGGCTGCTCGGCTCGGTGTCGCAGAAGGTCGCGGCGCACGGCCAGGGGGTCATCGTCGTCGTCCGCGACGCCGCGGCGATACCCGAGGGGCCGGTCGTGGCCGGGGTCGACCCGGCCGAGGTCACCCCGGGGATGCTGGAGTTCGCCTTCGCGCAGGCGGCACGGCGGCGCGTCCCCGTGCGCCTCGTCCACGCCGAGGTGCCGCGCCCGGCAGGCCTGGAGGACCCGCGGGTGGACCGCCTGCTCGCCGGCATCTCGGAGCAGGAGTCGGCCCAGCTCACCCGACTCGCGCAGGAGTGGCGGGCCCGCCGGCCCGACGTCCCGGTCGAGACGAAGGAGGTCCACGACCACCCGGTGGAGGCGCTCACCGAGGAGAGCGCCGACGCCTGCCTCCTCGTCGTCGGCAGCCGGGGCCGCCGCGGGCTGAGCGGTCTGCGGTTGGGCTCCGTCGCCCGGGGCGTGCTGCACGAGTCACCGGTGGTGGCGATCGTCCACCTGGCACCCGAGCAGTCCGGGGACACGGAGGCCTGAGGCCCGCCCGCCGCGGGGCGCGACCGCGGTCCCCCGCCGCCGGACGGCTCAGGCCGCGGCAGGCTGCCTGGCGGTCAGCGCATCGGTGAGCAGCGCGACGAGCATCTCCACCTGGACGTCGGTGACGACCTCCTCGTCCGAGCCGTCGAGCGCGCGGGCGGCGAGGCCGGCCTTGCTGCCGATGAGCTCGGCGATCCGGGTGTCGAGGGTCTGGGCGGCGATGATCCGCCAGGCCGTCACCGGCTCGTCCTGCCCGATGCGGTGCACCCGGTCGATGGCCTGGGTCTGCTCGGCGTCCGTCCAGGACAGCTCGGCGAGGACGAGGTTGGACGCCACCTGCAGGTTGACCCCCACCCCGGCCGCGGTGAGCGAGCAGACCGCGACGGCCACCTCGGGGTCGTTGGTGAAGGCGTCGATGTTGCGCTGGCGCACCGCGGAGGTCTGGTCGCCGCGGATCGAGGCGTAACGCATGCCGCGCTCGGCGAAGGCGGCTTCGGCGGAGTCCATGACGTCGATGTGCTTGGCGAAGAAGACCACCTTGCCGACGTTGCGGGCGAGCTGGGCGGCGTAGTCGGCGGCGGCCCCGCCCTTGGCCCGGCCCAGCTTGCGCATGAGCGCGAAGACGTTGTCCTCCGACTTGGTCGGGGACTTGCGGGTGGTCTCCCACGTGGCGACCTGCCGGACGAGGTCGTGGTCGATGCCGTGGACGACCTCCTCGCCGTACTTGGTCTCCAGCGCGCGCTCGTAGCGGGTGACGAGGCGGCGGGCGAGGGCCTCCTCGGCGGCACGGACGGAGCGGCTGTCGGCGTCGTCGAGCTCGACGAAGACGTCGGCGATGCGGCGGGCGGGCAGGTCGGCGGCGACGTCGATCTTGCGGCGCCGGACGATGCCGCGCTCGATGACGGCGTTGCGGGCCGCCGGGTAGAAGCCGCGGTCGGCCGGGGTCAGGCCGGTGTCCTCCAGTGCCTGCATGAGCTCGCCGAGCGGCTTCTCCTCGTCGATCCAGCCGAGGAACTGCCAGATCGCGCGGAAGTCGTCGATGTCGTTGATGAGCGGGGTCCCGGTCAGGGCCATGAGGAGCGGGTCGCCGTTGCGCGAGCGGATCCGCTCGGACAGGTGGAGCACGTGCTGGGAGCGCTGGGACTTCTTGTTCTTGATGAAGTGCGCCTCGTCGACGACCATCCCCTGGAGGTTCAGCCCGAGGCTGCCCAGCCAGCCCACGTGCCGGTCGAGGATCGCGTAGTTGACGATGAAGATGTCGGCGAAGGCGTCGATGTCCTCGCCGTCACCGTGGATGACGGTGGCCCGGTGCCCGGGCGTCCACAGCGCCGCCTCCCGGGCCCAGTTCGTCTTGACGACGTTGGGCACGACGACGAGCAGCGGGTAGGCGTCGGCCGCCTGGGCGGCGAGCAGCGCCTGCGCCGTCTTGCCCAGGCCCGGCTCGTCGGCCAGGAGGAACGTACGGTGCCCCTCGGCGGCGGCCGCGACGACCTGCGCCTGGTGCGGCATGAGCTCCAGGCCGTCCGGGACGCGCACGAACGGGTCCTCGGGCAGCGTCATGCACGCCGACTCCCCGCCGTACTCGAAGGCGCGCAGCAGCGGCTCGATGAGCTCCCAGCCGGCCAGCCGGCGCGGCTTGGGCGAGGGCTTGCGGGCGGCGGAGTAGTCCGGCTCGAGGAAGGGGTTGGAGCGCTGCCGGGCGATGACGGCCTGGGGCACGACCTGCCGCTCCTCGACGATCGGGGAGTCGTCCGGCTCGGGCTCCGGCTCGGGCTCGTCGGAGACGTCGATGCCGGCGTCGGTGAGCATCTCCCGACGCAGCTCGCGGGCCTCCGGGGCGACGACGGCGTCGTCGGCGAGCAGGGCGAGGAGGGAGGAGTCGCGTGCCGCGGTGACCGCGAGTATGGTCGCGACGCCCTCGAGGCGCTTGAGCTCCTCCCCGCGCCGTGACTCGCTGAGCGTGGTGTCGGCCTTGAGCCGGGCCCGCTCCTCACGCACGAGCAGGGCGATCGCCTGGAACTTGTGCCGCGTCGACGGGCGGGTCCGGCCTCGCTTGACCACGCCCTCGACCTCACGCACCGCCTGGGCGAGCACCGGGATGATGCCGGTGTTGTCGCGATGACGGGTGCGTCGCTGGTTGCGCGGCGCGCCGCGACGTGCGCTGGACTGGCGCTGGGCTCCTCGAGCCACCGATGTCTCCTCCGGGGTGACGACATTCGCCGCGGTGGGGGCAGCTCGCACGACCCATCAGGCGGACGAGAACGTCGGCCCGGGAGATGCGCCGATGACGCGAGCTGGGCGGACGGCGACCGGTGCAGCCCGGTCGGGTGACCACCGCGACAGAGCCAACCTTACCCCGGCCGACGGCGGGACGCGCCGCAGTTCTCCGTGGGCGTCGTCACTGTCCGGGTCGGTCGCCTCCCGTGCTCAGCCGCGGTGGGCGACGTCGAGGGCGCGGGCCCAGGCGAGCACGTCCGCGGGCACCTGGGGGGACGCGAGCGCCTCCCCGGCGAGCAGCTCGACCACCCGCGGCGCCGGGACCCGTTCGCCGGTGCCCCGGGTGAGGAAACGGCCGGCCACGATCCCGCGGGCGCAGCGCTCGCCGCGGCGGGTGAAGACCTGCTCGAGGTAGACCACCCGCTCGTCCCAGCCGAGCACCCGCGTGGTGATCTCCACCCGCTGGCCGAGGGCGAGGGAGCGCCGGTAGGTCATCGTCGACGCCGCGACGACCGGGTACCAGCCCGCCTCCCGGAGGAGGGGGAAGCCACCGAGGTCGGCGATGTAGTTGGTGCGGGCCACGTCCATCATCTGCAGGTACGTGCCGTTGTTGACGTGGAGGTACAGGTCCAGGTCCGTGGGCAGCACCCGCAGCGTCGTCACCGAGGGCTCGAGCGGGTGACGCCCCGGGACCGCCGGACGCGGCTTCGCCGTCGCCAGCAGCAGGTGGAGAAGTCGGGCCACGCCCGCACGCTACACGGCGGGTGGAGGGGCGGGGGCGTCGACGAGCGGGCCGACGGTGTCGGGGACGGTGGCGACGGCGCGGTCGGCGGCGCGGCCTGCCCGCTCACCCGGCGGGGGCAGCGTCCACGACAAGAACTGTGCGGCCGCCCGCGCGGCAGGTGCGGCGCGGCGTGCACGTCGGGGCGCCCGGCTACGGCACGCCCCTCGACCGCGACGGCATCGGCTGCGAGGAGGGCGGTCAGGAGACCTGAGGACCGGCCCGGCCAGCCGCCTCACGGCGAGTGGCCGCTCGTAGCGGCAGTAGGTGGAGCCCGGGGGCCTGGAAACCGGGCCGGTCACCAGGTACAACCGAGCACGGCGCGCACTATTCCCGCTCCGCCGCGCCGGGTCCGCCGGCACGCCGCACACCGGCACGACGGGCCCCTCGCCGGGCCGTCGGGCACTCCCCCGCCCCAGGTCAGCGGGGCAGCCCGTCCTCCAGCTCGGCGACCGTGCCGGCGCGCAGCGCGACGAGGGCCGCCGTGACGCGCCGGTCGAGCTCGGCGTCGACGTATCGGCCCACCTGCCCCGGAGCCACCCACCGGTGGGCGGAGAGCTCGGCCGGCGGCAGACGGGGCTCGGTGGTGAGGGTCCCGCCGTCGTACACGAGCATGAGGCCCTCGGTGAGGCCCGGCCGGGGTCCGACCCACTCGAGGAGGAGAAGCCGGCCGACCGGGAGGTCGACGCCGAGCTCCTCGCGGATCTCCCGGGCGCACGCTGAGCGGGGCGGCTCGTCACGCTCGACGGCGCCACCGGGTAGCAGCCACGTCAGCCCGTAGGTGGGCTCGACGAGCAGGACCCGCCCGGCGCCGTCCCGCACGACGGCGTGCGCCGCCAGCCGGCGGGGCACCGCCGCGTCGTGGCTCATCCCACCAGTGTGAGCCGCTCGGCAAGGGGCGCTACCGGGTGACCTTGCCGGTGAGTGCCGCGACCGGCTGGACGAACACCGGCCGGGCGACCACCCAGGCCACCACCATGAGGACGAGCGCGACGGCGAAGAACACCAGGCCCAGCCAGCCGCCGTCCTCGCGCGCGGCGAACATGTGGTTGAGGTTGGCGACCGCGTCCGTGGCGAGCACGAGCGTGACGTGCACCACCGTGAAGCCGACGAAGTAGACCATGAGCGGGAAGTGCAGCGCCCGGGCGAAGCCCATCGGGACGGCACGGCTCAGGCCGCGCGGGCTCTGCGGCCACACCGGGGACATGCGCAGCCCGGTGACGAGGGCGAGCGGTGCGGCGACGAACACCGTGGCGAAGTAGGCCAGCTGCTGCAGGGCGTTGTACCCGAGCCAGCTGCTGTGTGCGGGCCAGTCGAGCGAGGCGTACTGCAGGGCCACGGACAGCGCGTTCGGGACCACGTCCCAGTTCGTCGGCACGAGCCACGCCCACCGTCCGGTGACGACGAGCAGGACGAGGAAGACGGCGCCGTTGAGCACCCACAGGAGGTCGACGGCCAGGTGGAGCCACAGGTTGAGGCTGATCCGCGGCCCTCCGCGGCGGGGCTGCCAGTGGCCGCGCGGCCGCGCGGTGGTCCGCACCAGCCAGCCGCTGCGGACGATGAACACGAGGAAGAAGGCGTTGAGGAAGTGCTGCCAGGCCAGCCAGGCGGGCATCCCGACGGGTGCGGCGGCGGGCAGCTCGCTGACCCCCGGGTAGCGCGTGACGAAGTCCGTCACCGCCGGCACCTCGCGCAGCCACCGGGCCAGGAGCACGACGACGACCAGTGCCACGAGCGCAGCCGGCACCCTCCAGGCCAGCTGTCTGCCTCTGCCGTTCTTCGCCTGCGCGGCCATACCTCACCCACTTCGACGGATCGGGGACGGGCAGGAAGCCCGGCCACAGCCTACGGCCAGTCGGCCCGCGGCGGCCGGAGCGGGTCCGCACCGGGTGCCTGCGCGCCGCGGCCTGCGGCCACCTGCCGCCGGGTGCGGCTGATTGACGCACGTCATGGTCCGGCCGCCACGCCCTGCCTAGCGTCGCCGGCAGTGGCCCTCCCGGGCCGGACGCACGGAGGTGGACAGGTGAGTCGGTTCCAGCGGTGGCTGCGCAGCCGGTGGGCGGTGCCCACGGTCAGCGGGCTGATGATCGTCGCCTCGCTCCTCATCGGGGCCGGGCCGTGGGCGGACGTGCTCATGGTCGCGGCGGCCCTCGCCGCCGGGTGGCGCATCCTCGTCACGGCGGTGCGCGCGCTCCTGGCGCGGGTGGTGGGCATCGACCTGCTCGTGTCGGTCGCTGCGGTCGGGGCGGTTCTCGTCGGGGAGTACTGGGAGGCCGCCGCGGTGACCTTCCTCTTCGCGGTCGGGCACGCGCTGGAGGACGCCACGCTGAGCCGGACGCGCTCGGCGCTGGCCGAGCTCGTCGCGGTGGCGCCCGACGTCGCCGTCGTGCTGCGCGACGGGGAGCAGGTCGAGGTGCCGGCCGCCGCCGTCGCACCGGGTGAGACCGTGCTCGTCAAGAACGGTGCCCGGGTGCCCGTCGACGGGGTCGTCGTCGGTGGCACGGGGGCCCTGGACGAGGCCTCCATCACCGGTGAGTCGCTCCCGGTGGAGAAGGTGGCCGGGGACCGCGTCTTCGCCGGGACCGTCTCGCGCGGCGGGTTCCTCCAGGTGGAGGCGACCGGTGTCGGCGCCGACACCACCCTGGCCCGGATCATCCACCGGGTGGAGGAGGCCCAGGACGCCAAGGCGCGTACCCAGGCCTTCATGGACCGGTTCTCGGCGTGGTACACCCCGGCGATCATCGCCCTCGCGCTCCTCCTCGGCCTGGCCACCGGCGACGTCGTGCTCGCCCTGACGCTGCTGGTCATCGGATGCCCGGGGGCGCTGGTCATCTCCATCCCGGTGGCCGTCGTCGCCGGGATCGGGCGCGGTGCACGCGACGGCGTCCTCGTCAAGGGCGGGGAGTACCTCGAGACCTCGGCGCGGGTCTCGGCGGTCGCGCTGGACAAGACCGGCACGCTGACCGAGGGCCGACCGCGGCTGACCGACGTCGTCGTCCTCGACGGCACCCTCGACCGTGCCGACGTCCTCGGCTGGGCGGCGCGCGCCGAGGCCGGCTCCGAGCACCCTCTCGCGCCACCGGTCATCGCTGCCGCGGCGGCGGAAGGACTGCCCGTCGCCGGGCTGCCCGAGGCGACCGAACCGGTCCCCGGCAAGGGCGTGGCGGCAACCCTGGAGGGCCGGCGCGTGGTGGTCGGCAACCTCGCGCTGCTCACCGCCGAGGGTATCGCCGGCGACGCCGCGGCCCCCGTCCTCGACGAGCTCGCCGCGGCGGGGCGCACGCCGATGGCGGTCGCCCTCGACGGTCGGGTCGTCGGGGTGCTGGCCGTTGCCGACCGGCTCCGCCCCGACGCACCGGAGATGGTGCGCCGGCTGCACGACGCCGGGGTGCGCACCGTCATGCTCACCGGCGACACCGAGCGCGTGGCGCGCGCGGTGGCCGCGCAGGTCGGGGTCGACGAGGTCCGTGCCGGACTGCTGCCCGAGGACAAGCTCGCGGCCGTCACCGAGCTGCAGCGTGCGGGCCACACCGTGGCCATGGTCGGCGACGGCGTCAACGACGCCCCCGCCCTGGCGACCGCCGACATCGGCGTGGCGATGGGCGCCGCCGGCACCGGGGTGGCGATCGAGACCGCCGACATCGCCCTCATGCAGGACGACCTCCTCCGGCTGCCGCAGGCGCTGTCCCTCGCCCGACGCACCGTGCGGGTGATGCGGCAGAACATCGCCGTCGCCCTCTCCACCGTCGGCGTCCTGCTCGCCGGGGTGCTCGCCGGCGGGGTGACGATGGCCGCCGGGATGCTCGTGCACGAGGTCTCGGTGCTCGTCGTCATTCTCAACGCGATGCGGCTGCTGCGCCGCCACACTGCCAGGGACGGGTCGGTGCCGGCCCGGCGAGCACCGCGCGTGCGCGAACGCTCGGTGACCCAGGTATGAGCAAAGGGAGGGCCAATGATGTCCAAGGTCTACGTCTTCACCCGGTTCGGCGGTCCCGAGCACGAGGAGCTGCAGGACCGACCGGTGCCCGAGCCCGGCCCGGGCGAGCTGCTCCTCGAGGTCCGGGCGGGCGGGGTGAACCCGGCCGACTGGAAGATCCGCGAGGGCCTCTTCGGCACCGACCGAGCCCTGCCCTCGGGTATGGGCCTGGAGGCGGCCGGGGTGGTCGCCGCCACCGGTGAGGGCGTGGCCGGGTTCCGGGTCGGGGACGCCGTGCTCGCCGGCGTGCCCGGCGGCAACGGAGGCTGGGCCGAGCACACCCTGGTCCGGGCCGACGAGGCGGTGCCCAAGCCGGCAGGGATCGGCTTCACCGACGCCGCCACGCTCCCGGTCGCCGGGGCCACCGCCTACGACCTCGTCCACCACGTCGCGCCGGAAGCCGGCGGGACCGTGCTCGTCGTCGGGGCCGGCGGCGGTGTGGGGCTCATGGCCGCGCAGGTCGCCGCCGCCCGCGGGCTCGCCGTCATCGGGGTGGCGAGCGAGGGCAAGCGCCGCCTCGTCGAGGGCACGGGCGCCACGTTCGTGCCCTCCGGCGCGGGCCTCGCCGACCGGCTGCGCGAGGTGGCGCCCGAGGGGGTGGACCTCGTCGTCGACCTCGTGGGCGGGGACGTGCTGCGGGAGGCCGCCGCGTCGGCCCGCGAGCCCCACCGCGTGGTCTCGGCGACCGACCTCACCGTCGTCGAGCTAGGCGGGGGCCAGCGGGTGCACCGGCCCGGCGCGCTGGCCGAGGTCACCCGGCTCCTCGCGGAGGGCCTGGTCGACCCGCATGTCACGGCCACCTACCCGCTCCACCGCGCCGGCGAGGCGATGGCCGCCGTCGAGACCGGCCACGCCGCGGGCAAGGTCGTCGTCACCGTCCCCTGAGGGTCCGCGGCCGGCCCGGCCGCTCGCCGATCCGGGCGCAGCCCAGACCCCGCGGGTGGCCACAGCGTCCGACCGGTTCACCCGTCGAGCGGCGCTGCCCACCCAGCGCAGGTGACTCCCCCGCCAGTCGGACCGCACGGCCGACACACCGGAGGTCGGTTGATTGACGTGCGTCATGGAGCCCGACACGGCCCGTCCGTAGGTTCGAGACGACAGAACCCACCACGACGAGAGGAGCTCATCGTGAGCACCCCGACCCTGACCCACACCGTCCTGCGCGCCGAGGGCTTCTCCTGCCCCTCTTGCGTGGCGAAGATCGAGAAGCAGGTGGGCCGCCTCGACGGCGTCTCCACGGTGCAGGTCCGCTTCGCCTCCTCGCGTATCGAGGTCGACCACGATGCCGAGAAGGCTCCGGTGGACGCGGTCGTCGCGGCCGTGGCGAAGGCCGGCTATACCGCCCGCCCCTCCGCCTTCTGACGCCGCCGTCACCGGCGCCCCGCCCCCACGGCCCCACCCCCTCCGCCACCAGGGCCGGGCGGGGCGGCGGGGGCGCCGGAGCAGGGCGTCGGTGAACCGCAGGCAAACGGGGCGCAACGGGTAGATGACGAAAGTGGCGTATACTGGCCGCTCCCCCTCGCGCACCGGCGCTGTCCTGCGCCGCTCGCTGCGCGAGCCTTCCGGTCATCAGTGCGGCACGGGTCCGCGGACGTACCGGCCCCCCGCGCCACGGCTCGAGCGCGCCGCCCCGAGCGGCCGCGCCCCGATGGTGCCTGAGGTAGAAAGGCGGTTGATAGATGCAGCGACGAGCACTGGCAGGGCTCGACCCCACGTTCGTCGTCGAGGACGAGGGCAGGGCACACGTCCACGAGACCAAGTACACCGTCGACAGTGTCGGCAACGAGCTGTTGCTCTACCGCGACACGGTCCCCCGGGCGCTGCGACTACGTGACCGGCTCTCGACGCTGAGCAGCCACGCGTTCTCCAGCCTCCCCCGCCCGCTCGGACACGCCCTGGCCCAGGCCGTGACCCGCTCCCAGCGGCTGGGCCGCCGACCCGCGCCCACCACGGCGGCACTCACCGCCGCGCGGGAGTCGCTGGCCACCGCCGGCGACCTCGGCCCCGCACGCGTCACCGAGTACGACCACGCCCAGGAGGAGCAGCTGCGGCGTGACCAGGTACTCCGTGCGCTGCGCCGGTCCGGCCTGCGCGCCGCCGTGGTCCCGGCCGGCGCAGGCCGGCGGGCTGCCGTCGTCGTGCGCAGCAGCGACCGTGTGCGGGTGGGCGCCGCGCTCGCCCGGGGGCTGGACGCCTCCTGGCGCGTGGTCCCCCTCGACGCCCCGTACACCCGGCCCCGGCGGGTCACCCCCGCGCGGCTCGTGTGGACTGCGGCCCGGTACGACGGCTTCCGCCTCTTCCGAGCGCTGCCGGGGGCGGCAGGTCCGCTGGTCGGCCGGGAGGTCGGCGTCGACGTCGAGGTTTGGCCGGAGGTGCGCCCGGTGCGCAGCGGCCCCGGCGAGCTACCCTCGCAGAGCGACGGCACGCTCGTCGCACCCCGCCGCCAGGCGTGGACCACCCGCATCGAGACGGCCGACTGGGCCGAGGCCACCGCCCACGGGACCGTGGCGACCGGCGGCCTGCCCCACCTGTTCGACGTCACCGGGCCGATCGACGTCGTCTACACCTGGGTCGACGGCGACGACCCGGAGTGGAACGCCCAGCGCCTGGCCGCACTCGGGCTGCCCGAGTCCCAGTACCGGGCCGCCGCCACGCACGCCGCGCGCTTCCGCTCCCAGGACGAGCTGCGCTACTCGCTGCGCTCGCTGGAGATGTACGCCCCGTGGGTGCGCCGCGTCCACATCGTCACGGCCGGGCAGGTGCCGGAGTGGCTGGACACCGACCACCCGCGGCTGCGGCTCGTGGACCACCGGGAGATCTTCCGCGACCCGAGCGTGCTGCCGGTGTTCAACTCCCACGCCATCGAGTCGCAGCTGCACCACATCCCCGGCCTGGCCGAGCGCTACCTCTACCTCAACGACGACGTCTTCTTCGGACGTCCCGTCTCCCCCGACCTGTTCTTCCACGGCAACGGGCTGGCGAAGTTCTTCCTCTCCTCGGCGCTCATGGACGCCCACGACCACCGTCCGGACGACGACCCGGTGACGAGTGCGGCGAAGAACAACCGCGAGCTCATCGCCGAGGTCTTCGGCCGGCGGGTGACCAACCTGTTCCAGCACACCCCGCATCCCCAGCTGCGCTCCGTGCTCGAGCAGATGGAGGAGGAGCACCCGGAGCTGTTCGCGCGGGTCGCCGCCTCGACCTTCCGCCACCCCGAGGATCTGTCGATCAGCTCGGCGCTGCACCACTACTACGCCTACGCGCTCGGCCGGGCGGTCCCCGGACGGCTGGCCTACCTCTACCTGGACCTGGCCCACCCGCGGGCCGCGGCCCGGCTGCGGCGGCTGCTCCGCGAGCGCAAGTTCGACGTGTTCTGCCTCAACGACTCCCCCGCCGTCGGGGAGGAGGGTCGCGGCGACCTGTTGGGTGAGTTCCTCGAGCGGTACTTCCCGCTTCCCAGCTCCTTCGAGCTGCCCGCCGGCGAGCGCGCCGCCGACGCCGCCCGGGTTGCGGTCAGCCGGTCAGCCGCGGTCTGAGCCTGGGCGGCGAAGAAGGTCGACGACGGCGCCCCCGTGGACGTCGCAGCCGCGTCGGTGGCGGCGAGGCCGATGGGCTCGGTGCGGGGGTCCGTCAGCGTCCGGCGGCCCGGCGCACGAGCCGGTCCAGGTCTGTGGGGTCGTCGCGCTCGACCACCGGGACGTCACCGTCCCAGGAGAGTTCGAGACCGGGGTTGAAGACGTCGGAGCCGTCGGCGAGGAAGAGGTGCGGGCTGCCGCGGACCTCGTCCCGGTGGGTGCGGTAGTCGTGCATCATCGGCCCCCGCGCGCGGCCGTCGTCGAGCGCCTGGCGCAGCGCCGCGGCGTCCACCCCGGGGCAGGCGTCGGCGACGTCGAGGACCTCGTGGAGCAGGCTCACCGTCCGGCCCTCGACGAACAGGGCCCGGCGCAGGGAGAGGTCGAGCGCCTCGGCCGCCGCCGGCCCCTGGGCCTTCGCGGCGTGCACCGCCTCGTCGGCGAGCAGCGTGCTCACCGGCCAGTCCGCCGGCTCGCCCGCCCACGGCTGCCAGCCGACCTCCGGGGCCAGCGCGGTGAGCACGGGCAGCTCCGCCCGGACCTGCGCGAGTGACAGCGGCGCCCGGTTGACGTCCTCCAGGAGGAACAGCCGGTGGTCGACCCGCACCTCGTCGACGAGGTGCGCCGCGGCGCGGGCGGCGTAGAGACGGTGCAGGGCCAGGGTGGCCCACGGGCAGGCGACGTCGCTGTAGAGCACGACCGTGCCCGGGTCCACGTGGATCGCCATGGCGCGTCCCTCCCTCGGTCTCCCGACGAGTCTCACCCGGGAGGGCGCGGCGGGCATCTCACGAGGACGGCACGAGCCGGCCGAGCCAGGTCCGCACGGCCTCGCCGATGGCGGCCTGGTCCTTCCGCAGGCTGTGGTCCCCCGCGACGACGACGACCGACCGGCCGGGTGCCTCGGGCGGCATGCCGAAGGCGTCGCGGTCGCCCTGGACGACGAGGGTGGGTACGTCCGCGGCGTCGAGCTCGGGCAGCCGGCTGGGGCGGTCGGCACGCCCCGGTGGCTGGAGCGGGAAGGCGAGGCAGAGCACTCCGACCGCGTTGAGCGACCGGGCGGTGCGGCACGCGACCCGGGCGCCGGAGGAGCGTCCGCCGACGACGAGGGGCAGCTGCGGGAAGGGCCCCGCTCGCAGGTGGAGGGCCACGTCGGTCCACGCGGCGTCGAGCTGCCGGGCTGGGGCGGGCGCGCGCCGCCCGGCCACCCGGTAGGGCTGCTCGACGAGTGCGACGTGCCAGCCGCCCTCCTGCGCGACGCGCGTCGCGGTGCGCAGGTCCGGGGCCGTCACCCCGCCGCCCGCGCCGTGCCCGAGCATGACCAGCCCGCGCGGCGCGGCGTCCGTGCGCGCCACGTGCACCCGCGCCTCGCCGTGGGCGGTGCGGATCTCGACGGCGTCCACGGGGCGATCGTACGCGCGGCGGCGAGTCCGCCGGGTCGGCCGGGGTCAGCCGGACCGGTCCGGTCGGCCGAGTCGGCCCAGGTCGGCCGGGGTCCGCCGGTCCGGCCGGTCCGCCGGTCCGGGCGGTCCGCCGCGGTCAGCCGGCACGCTCCTCGGAAGCGGGGATGTCGCGGCTGACCCGGAACTGGCGGAGAGGTCGGTTGGTCAGCGCGACGAGGAGGATCCCGGCCACACAGGCCAGCCCGCCGGAGGCGGCGGCGAACGCGGCGCTCGTCGCCCCTGCCACCACACCGGCACGGAAGTTGCCCAGCTCCGGCCCGGCGATCCCGATGACGTGCTCCACGGACGTGACCCGTCCCCGGTGGGTGTCCGGGGTCACGAGCTGGACGGCCGCCCCGCGGGAGATGACAGAGACGGTGTCTGCCGCGCCGGCCACCGCGAGCGCGAGCAGCGCGAGCCACAGCGGCCCGGCGATCCCGACGAGGGCGAGCGCCGCGCCCCAGGCGCCGGCCGCCCCGAGCTGGACGGCGCCGGGACGGTCCGACCGGGTGACCGTCCCGGAGCCCAGCCCGGCGAGGAGCCCGCCGACGGCGATCGCACTGAGGAAGAGGCCGAGCGTCTCCGGGCTGCCGCCGAACCGCTCCTCGTTGACCATCGGGAAGAGCGCGACCGGCATGGCGAGCAGGGTCGCGACGAGGTCGGTGACGTACAGGCCGCTGAGCACCCGGGAGCCGACGATGTGGCGCAGCCCGTCGACGAAGGCACGTGGCCCGCGGGCGCTGTGCGGACCGGCGACGGGCATGGCCGGGAGCCGGATCACCGCGTAGAGCGCCGCGACGTGGGCGAGCGCCTGGACGAGGTAGGCGGGCGTGAGCCCGACGGCGCCCAGGACCACCCCGGCGAGAGCCGGCCCGATGAGCATCGCTGCCTGGAAGCTCAGGTGCTGCAGGGCGATCCCCGCACCGACGAGCTCGCGGCCCAGCAGCCGGACCGGGAAGGTGCGCAGGGCCGGCGCGCCGAGCGCCCCGGCGGCGGACTGCACGGCGACCAGCAGGAGGAGGACGGCCAGGGAACCGAGGTCGCTGACGGCCTGCGCGGCGAGCCCGAGCGCGGCGAGAACCTGGGCCGCAGTCGTCCAGCGCACGACGCAGCGGCGGTCGACCTGGTCGGCCAGCACCCCGCCGACCAGCCCGAACACGACGAGCGGTACCGCCCGGACGAGGCCGAGCGCGCCGGTCCACACCGGGCTGTGGGTCAGCTCCCACACCTGGTAGAGCACGGCGAGGGCAGCCACCTGTCCCCCGACCGCCGAGAGCGACGTCCCGCCCCAGAGCCGCAGGAAGGGTCGACTGTGCCGCAGCGGCCGGACGTCGAGGAGCCCGTGCCGTGCTCGGCGTGCGGCGGGGCGCCTGCGTGGGGTGGCGGTCACCGGGACAACCTAACGCCGCGCCGGGTGGCCCGGTTCGCCCCCGCGGCGCGCGCGCCCTACGCTCGGGCCGCATGAGGATCCGTCGTACCGCCGCCGCAGCACTCCTGGTCAGCACCCTGCTCGTGGGATGCGGCAGCACGGACGGCACGGGCGACGAGGCGACGGATCCACCGACCGGCGAACCGTCCACCGCCCCCACCTCGGCTGGGCCGACGCCCACCCCCGGCGAGCCCGGCGACAACGCCACGGACGAGCCCAGCCCCGGCCCCGGCGACCTACCCGGTGAACCGGTCGAGGGCGGCATCCCGCTCGAGGGGGCCGATCTCGGTGTCGTCGGCGTCGTCGCCGGGGACGTCCTCAACGTGCGCGAGGGCCCGGGGGTCGACTTCCGCTCCCTCGCCCGGCTCGAGCCGCTCGCCACCGGCTTGGTCGCCACCGGGCACAACCGCCGGCTGCCCGACGGCGGCCAGTGGGCGCAGGTGACCGTCGACGGCACGACCGGCTGGGTGAACGCCCGCTACGTCACCCACCCCGGCCAGGTCACCGACATCACCTCCGAGCTCGGGGAGCTGCCCAGCGCGCCCACCCTGGAGGAGGTCGCCACGCTGGTCGCCGAGCAGCGCGCCCTCGACGGACCACCACCGACCGTCACCGTCGCCGACGGCCCCAGCGAGGGTGATCTGGGCGAGATCGTCGTCGACGTCGTCGGGTACGCCGACGACGCCCTGGCGGGGGAACGGCTCCACGTCCTCGCGGTGCCCGGTGAGGCCGGCTGGACCGTCCGCACCGTCGAGGCGACCCTCCTGTGCGCGCGCGGGGTGAGCGAGGGGCTCTGCGTGTGACGACCCGGCGGGCCGAGCAGGTCACCGACGTCCTACCGCACCGCGCCGTTCACCGCGGCGGCAGCTCGGGCGGCAGCCCGAACCAGGCGAAGAGACCCGGGTCGAAAAAAGCGGTCACCCGGGCCACGCCGTCCTCGGTCACGGTGACGTGCTGGAGGTGGAAGGCGCGGTGCACCCCGTCTTCCTCCCGCATGTACAGCGCGAGCACCGGCTCACCGTTCGCCGAGGTGGGCAGCAGCCGCATGTCCCCGTCGCGCTGTGCGGGGCACCACGTGCTGATGAGCGTGCCGACCTGCTCCGCCCCGCGGTACCACTCCGGGTACGGCGGCATCTCCCACACGACGTCTGCCGCGAGGAGGTCGACGATCGCGGCGACGTCGTAGGCCTCGAAGGCGGCGATGTAGGCCCGCAGCAGGCGGCGGTGACGCTCGTCGTCGGGCAGCTGGGGCGGGACGTCCGGGTCCACCGCCGCGAGCCGGGCCCGGGCGCGCTGGAGGGTGGAGTTCACGCCGGCGACGGTGAGGTCGAGCGCCTCGGCCACCTCCCGGGCGCGCCAGGCGAGGACGTCGCGCAGCAGCAGCACCGCGCGCTGCTGGGCGGTGAGGTGCTGCAGTGCGGCGACGAAGGCCAGCCGCACGCTGTCGCGGCTCACGGCCTGCGCGGCGGGGTCGGGCAAGCCCTGCGACCAGAGCAGGTCGTCGGGGATCGGCTCCAGCCAGGAGACGCCGGTCTCGGGCCGCGGCTCCTCCCGCGGGTCGGCCGCCGGCGCCCCCAGGCCGGTGGGCAGCGGTCGGCGCTTGCGGCCCTCGAGGTGGGTCAGGCAGGCGTTGGTCGCGATCCGGAAGACCCAGGTGCGCAGCGACGACCGGTTCTCGAAGCCGTGGAAGGCGCGCCAGGCGCGCAGGTAGGTCTCCTGGACGAGGTCCTCGGCGTCGTGCACCGAGCCGGTCATCCGGTAGCAGTGGGCCAGGATCTCCCGGCGCAGGGGCTCGAGGAGCTCGGCGACGTCGCCCGCGGTGACCGGGGGCCGTTCGCCGACTGCGCGGGCGGCGTCGGGCGCCGTCGTCGTCGACTGCTCAGCGGACATGACCCGACCGTATGGTGCACGGTCGCGGCCTGCCACCCCCGTCCTCGATCTCCGACGGCTGGCGACGACGGTGCTCATGCGCCGTCCGCCGCGCGCTCGACGCCGGCGATGTCGATCTTGACCATCGTCAACATGGCCTCCATGGCGCGCTTGGCGCGGCCCGGGTCCGGGTCGCTGAGCAGCTCCTGCAGCCGCGTCGGCACGACCTGCCAGGACAGCCCGTACCGGTCGGTGAGCCAGCCGCACCTGGACTCCCGGCCGCCGCCCTCGAGCAGCCGCTCCCGGTAGTGGTCCACCTCGGCCTGGTCGGCGCAGTCGACCAGCAGCGAGACCGCCTCGGTGAACGGCCGGCCCGGCCCGCCGTTGAGGGCGACGAACTCCCGGCCGTCGAGCCGGAAGCTCACCGTGAGCGGCGTGCCCTCGAGCTCGGGGGCGGCCCCGCTCCAGCGCGACACCTCGACGATCTCGGAGCGCGGGAAGACGGAGACGTAGAACTCGGCCGCCTCCAGCCCCTCGCTGTCGAACCACAGGCAGGTCTGGATGGTGGGCATGGTGGGTCCTTCCTCCTCGGGCAGCTCCTCCTACCGACCGGCGCCGGCGGCGGAAGTCATCGCCGCCGTCCGCGATGACTTTGCGGCGTGCGCGGGGTCGGTCGGGTCAGGGGCGGAACGACCCGCCCCCCGGCCGTGAGAGAGGGACGTCCCATGGACCGCATGATCGTCGTCAACCTGCCCGTCCGTGACCTGGCCGCCACCCGGCGCTTCTACACGGGGGTCGGCTTCACCATCGACGAGACGTACTCCGACGAGCAGTGCCTGTGCATCGTCGTCTCGCCGACGATCTACGTCATGGCGCTGGACCACGAGCGCTTCGCCGACTTCGTCGCCACCCCGATCGCCGACCCGCGGCGCACCACCCAGGTGCTCAATTGCCTGTCGATGGCCTCCCGGGCGGACGTCGACGCGTTCGTCGCCGCGGCGCTGGCGAACGGGGGCTCCGAACACCCCTACCCGGCCGGGCTCGCCGACGGGACCGGGCCGGCGGGTGAGGACATGCACGGCGCAGCCGTCACCGACCCGGACGGCCACGTCTGGGAGGTGCTCTACATGGCGCCGGCGGCGTGAGACCGGGCGGTGCGTGCCGCGCGCAGGGCCGCGACGTCCTCGGGTGAGGAGACGACGGAGGCGACGGTGAGCGCCATCGCGGTCCCCGCGTCGAGCATCGCCGCGTAGGACTCCTCCCGGTCGGCGGCCGCCGCGAACTCGGCGGTGTGGATGGGGGCGTCGGTCGTGGGGATGCTGAACCAGGGGTGGATCGCGGGGACGACCCGCGAGATGTTGCCCATGTCGGTGGACCCGCCGTGCGGTGCCCCGCCGGGCGCGGTGTCGTAGCCGAGCGTGGCGAGGGCAGCCTCCCAGTGGCGGCACAGGACCTCGTCGTGCTCGAGGGGCTCGTAGACCGGCTCGGTCGGCTCGATCCGCAACGTCGCCCCGGTGGCGAGCGCACCGGCCTCGAAGCACCGGCGCACACGCTCGTAGAGGCGGTCGAACTCCGGCATGGTGAAGGCGCGGCACTCGAAGTCGACGATCGCGGTCTCCGGGATGATGTTGGTCGCGTCCCCGCCGTGCGCGACGACGGCCGAGACCCGGTGGTCCCCGGGCAGCTGCTGACGCAGCAGCCCGATGGCGACCTGCGCGACGACGGCGGCGTCCGCGGCGTTGACGCCCCGCTGGGGTGCCGCGGCGGCATGGGCGCCGCGGCCGCTGTAGGTGGCCCGGTAGCGCCCCACCGCCTGGGACGTGGTCCCCCGCGGGTTGAAGCCGTGGTCGCGCGGAAGGGGGTGGACCATGAGCGCGAGGTCGACGTCGTCGAACACCCCACGCTCCAGGAGCACCACCTTGCCGCCGCCGTGCTCCTCGGCCGGTGTCCCGACCACCGTGACCTGGATGCCGAGCGCGGCGGCGACCGGCTGCAGCCCGAGCGCGGCGGCCACCGCCGCACCGGCGATGAGGTTGTGGCCGCAGCCGTGGCCGATCGTCGGCAGGGCGTCGTACTCGGCGCAGATCGCCACCGTCACCGGCCCCTCGCCCACGGTCGCGGTGAACGCGGTGGGCAGGTCACCGGCGCCGGGCTCGACGGCGAAGCCGGCGCGGGCCAGCAGCTCGGTGAGCGCACGGGCCGCCCGGTGCTCGGTGAAGGCCAGCTCGGGCAGCCGGTGGATCGCCCGGGCCAGCTCGACGACGGCGTCCGAGTGCTCGGCCACCGCGCGGGCGATGGCGCCGGGGGTGCCCGACGTCTGCGCGAGCTCGGACCGGTCCATGGCGTCCTCCTCCTGACGTGGGCCCGGGCCTCATCGTCGCACGGCGGTGGGACGACCGGTGGGTCGCCCCGGCCCCGGGTCGCCCCGCGCAGCGGTCGCCGCGCGGGCGCCTATGGGTCAGGCCGTGGGCGCCGTCGTTCAGTGCCCGAAGGCCTCGGCCAGCCACCACGCCGGTTCGTCGGCGACGACCTTGGCGTCGACGAGCAGCGGCCGGTCCCGCGGCCCGTCGAGCCAGGCGGCCACGCCGGCGAGGTCGGCGACGGAGCGCACGGTGACCGCGTCGAACCCGTAGCCGGCCCCGACGGCGGCGATGTCGGTGGGTGGGAAGGTCACCGTGCGGTGGTCGGCACCGACGAAGTGGTGGACCTCGGCGCCGTAGGCGTCGTCGTTGTAGACGACCACGACCATCGGCAGCCCGAGGCGCCGCACCGTGTCGAGCTCGGCGGCGCCCATGAGCGCGCCGCCGTCGCCGAGCGCCGCGACGGGCAGCCGGTCGGGGCGGGCCAGGGCGGCGCCGATCGCGGTGGCCAGCCCGAGGCCCACCGCCTGGAACGCCTGGGTGAAGCAGAACCCCTGCTCGTCCGGGACGTCGAGGTACATGCTCGGGTAGCCCATGAAATTGCCGGAGTCGACGGCGAGGACCCGCTCGGCGGGGAGCAGGTCGTCCAGGGCGATGCTCAGCGTGCGGGGGTCGATCCGTCCGTCGCCGGAGCGGTCGGTGTAGGGCACGTCCCGCCACCGCACCCCACCCGCCAGCCGGGCGCGCAGCTCCTCGCTGCGGTAACCGGCGGCGGGCCGGTCGGCCAGACGGTGGGTGAGGGCGCGCGCCGTCGCCGCGACGTCGCCGAGGACACCGAAGGTGAGCTCGCGGTGCCGGCCCAGGGCCTCGGGGGTGTCGTCCACCTGGACCACGGTCGCGCCCGGGGCGATGAGCCGACCGTGGCGCATCGTCCACATGTTCAGCGCACAGCCCCAGCCGACGACGAGGTCCGCACCGGCGATGAGCTCGGCGGCCAGCGGGGAGGAGAAGCCGCCCGCGACGTCGAGCGACCACGGGTGGCCGCGGAACAGTCCCTTGGCCACCGCCGAGGTGGCGAGCAGCGCGCCGCACCGCTCGGCGAGCACGGCGAGCGCCTCGCGGGCGGCTGCCGAGCGCGCCCCGCGCCCGGCGACGAACACCGGCCGCCGGGCCGCCCGCAGCGCGGCGGCGAGCCGCTCGACGGCGTCCTCCGCGACCGGGCGGGGCGAGGCGGTGGACGGGGCCGGCACCCGGGCCGGGTCGGGGGCGGGTGCCCCCTGGACGTCGAGCGGGAGGTTGAGCACGACGGTGCGGCGCTCGTCCCGCGCCACGGCGAGCGCGGTGAGGGCGTCGGCGACGGCGGTGGCCGGGTCCGCGGCGCGCATCGGCACCGCACCGACGGCGCGGGCCAGCGCCTCCTGGTCGACGTGGAAGTTCGACGTCGGGCTCACCGCCTCCGGCGCCAGGACGAGCAGCGGCGTGCGCGACTTGGCCGCCTCGGCGATCCCCGTCGTCGCGTTGGTCAGGCCGCAGCCCTGGTGCACGGTGAGCACGGCGGGCCGGTCGGCGGTCCGGGCGTAGGCGTCGGCCATGGTGGCCGCCCCGCCCTCGTGCCGGGCGGCGACGAACCGGGCCCCGGCGTCGACCATCGCGGTGGTGACGTGGAAGTTTCCCGACCCCACGACGGCGAACACGTGGTCGACACCGGCGGCCACCAGCGCCCGGCCGACGGCGTCGGCCACCGTGTCGCCGGCGGGCGGCTGCCCGGTGTGGGGACGGGCCGCGGCGCCGGCGCTCATGACCGGTCGACGAGGGCCAGGACGCGCGTCGGCGAGCCCGAGCCGCTCTCGATCTTCAGCGGGGAGGCGATGACCACGGCCCCGGTGGGCGGGAGCCGGTCGAGGTTGCGCAGCTGGGACAGCCCGTACTTGCCGTTGCCCATGAGGTAGTGGTGGCAGGGGAAGACCGGGTCGAAGCCGCCGGCCGCCCCGGCGTCCGTGCCCACGGTCTCGACGCCGATGCCCTGGAGCGGGCTCTCCTCGGCGACCCACCGGGCCGCCTCGGCGGACAGGCCGGGGCTGTGCGGGCCGTCCTCGTCGCGGTTGATCATCTCCGACTGCGTGGTGCGCGCCGACCACCCGGTGCGGCACAGCAGCCACCCGCCCTCCGGCAGCGGGCCGTGCTCGGCGACGAACGCCTCGATGTGCTCCACCTCGATGAGGAAGTCCGGGTTCTGGGCCACCTGCTCGGTGACGTCGAGGACGACGGCGGGCGCCACCAGCGCCCCGACCGGCACCGAGGCGATGTCGGCGAGGTCCTTGCCGGTGACCCAGTGGTTGGGGGCGTCGAAGTGCGTGCCGGTGTGCTCGCCCGTGCGGAAGTTGTTCCAGTACCAGGCCGGTCCGCGGTCGTCGTAGCGGGAGATCTGCTCCAGCTCGAAGCGCGCCGTCTGGCCGAACTGCTCGGGCAGCTCGAGGATCGGCGTCTTGTCCGAGAGCGGTGCCGTGAGGTCGACGATCTCGACCGCGCCGCTGCGCAGGGCCGCCAGCAGGTCACTGAGCACAGGCATGGGTGTCTCCTTCGACAGGGGAGGACCGACAGGGGGTGTCGGCCGTGATCTTGGCACACCGGCGGTGCGCGGCGGGCGGTGTCTCGTCAGGCAGCCATTGACCGCGTGCGGGGAAAGGGGTTCCGTGGACGTTGCTGTTGCACCTGGGGCAGGGCGCGGCGGCCGCCGCCGAGCTGCGGCAGGCGGCCGGGCTCGCGCCGACCGAGCGCGAGCGCCGGGTGCTCCTCGACCGTGCCGAGCGGGCGAGCACACGATCGGGCACGCAGAACGGTCGGCTGCGTCCGGGCGCTCTGCGATGATCTGGACATGACGGAGCGCAACGTCCTGGGCGGGCCGCTCGAGGAGTGCGGCACCGACCCCGTCACGGGCTACTACCGCACCGGCAGCTGTGTCCCGAGTGCGGGTCACCCCGGTGGGCACAGCGTCTGCGTCGTCGTCACGGCCGAGTTCCTCGCCCACCAGCGGCAGATCGGCAACGACCTGTCCACCCCGCGCCCCGAGCTCGGCTTCCCGGGCCTGGAGCCGGGGATGCGCTGGTGTGTGCTGGCGCCGCGGTGGATGCAGTCCTACCGGGCCGGGGTCGCCGCCCCGGTGGTGCTCGCCGCGACCCACGAGCGGGCGCTGGAGGTGGTCGACCGGCTCGCCCTCCTGGAGCACGCCGTCGACGTCCCGGACGACCCGAGCTCGCTGACCTGACCGCCCCGCCGCCGGAGCCCACCGGCCCGAGCCCGCCGACCCGACCGCCGGGCCGGCACGCGGACCGACCGTTGTCGCGGAGCGCGTAGGGTCGTGCCACCGGTACGTCCAACTGGAGAACGACGATGAGTGAGCAGAGCCCAGCCGCCACCCCCGCGAACAGCACCGGCGTGCCCACGCCGAAGCGGGTGCGCGTCCACCACCTGACGCAGTGGAAGGAACGCTCCGAACCGATCACCATGCTCACCGCGTACGACGCCGTCACCGGGCGCATCTTCGACGAGGCCGGGATCGACATGCTCCTCGTCGGGGACTCCATCGGGAACACCATGCTCGGCTACAGCGGCACACTGCCGGTGACCGTGGACGAGATGATCCCGGCGGTGCGTGCGGTGGCCAGTGCCGCCCACCGGGCCATGGTCGTGGCGGACCTGCCCTTCGGCTCCTACGAGGGCTCCCCGGAGCAGGCGTTCGCGACGGCCGTCCGGATGGTCAAGGAGGGAGGGGCCCACGCGGTCAAGCTCGAGGGTGGGGAGCGGGTCGCCGCCCACGTGCGGCTGCTCAGCTCCTCCGGCATCCCGGTGGTCGGGCACCTCGGCTTCACGCCGCAGTCGGTCAACATCCTCGGCGGGAACCGCGTGCAGGGCCGCGGCGACCAGGCCGCCGAGCGGCTCGTCAACGACGCCGTGGCGCTGCAGGAGGCCGGGGCGGTCGCCGTCGTCCTGGAGATGGTCCCCGCCCCCGTGGCGGCGCGCGCGACCGAGATCCTCCACGTCCCGACGATCGGCATCGGGGCCGGGCCGGACTGCGACGGCCAGGTGCTCGTGTGGACCGACATGGCCGGTATGACGGCGTGGGCGCCGCGCTTCGCCAAGAAGTTCGGCGACGTCGGTGCGGCGCTGTACACCGCGACCCGCGCCTACGCCGAGGCGGTACGGGAGCGGACCTTCCCCGGGCCGGAGCACACCTTCACCGAGTAGCGGGGGCGCGGCCATCCGGTGGAGCGGGGACACGGTCCCCTCCGGTGCGGGTCGGTCGTCGCGGCCCCTCCGGTGCGGCTCAGTCGTCCTCGTCGCGCCAGGCGCGGTCCTCCTCCTCCCACGCCTCGTTGCGCTCCGCCGCGCGGGCGTAGGCCTCCGCGGCCGCCTCCGCCGTGGGGTAGGGCCCCATCCGGTGGACCGCGGCCGACTGCTTGCCCCGCTCGACCTGGCCGGTGCGGGTGTTGTAGTAGTACTCGCCGCGCTCGGTGGGCTCCATCTCCTCGACAGACTCCTCGGCGGGCTCGTGCTCGGTGACCATGGCAGCTCCTCCGTCGCGGCTTACGTAGACTCCTCCCATGCTTGCCGATCGCGCCCCGTTGGGCACCCTGACCCCTGGGACCATCTCTCCACGGCGGCCGGTCCCCACCTCCATCGAGTACCCCGAGTACGTCGACCAGCCCGCCCCGCAGCCCTTCACCGGCAGCGAGGTCAACGACCCGGAGACGATCGAACGCATCCGCCGCACCGCCCGTCTCGCCGCACAGGCCCTGGAGCACGTGGGCGCCGCGGTGCGACCGGGGATCACCACCGACGAGCTCGACCGCATCGGGCACGAGTTCGCCGTCGCCCACGGTGCCTACCCTTCCTCGCTCGGCTACCGCGGCTTCCCCAAGGCGCTGTGCACGTCGGTCAACGAGGTGGTCTGCCACGGCATCCCCGACAGCACGGTGCTGGAGGAGGGGGACATCGTCAACATCGACATCACCCTCTACCGGGAGGGCGTGCACGGCGACAACAGCGCGACGTTCCTCGTCGGGGAGGTCGACGAGGAGTCGCGGCTGCTCGTCGAGCGCACCAAGAAGGCGATGGAGCGCGGGATCCGCGCGGTCAAGCCCGGGCGCGAGGTCAACGTCATCGGCCGGGTCATCGAGGCCTACGCCAAGCGCTTCGACTACGGCGTGGTGCGGGAGTTCACCGGGCACGGCGTGGGCCGCGCCTTCCACTCCGGGCTCATCATCCCGCACTACGACGCCGCCCCCGAGCACGACGAGGTGATGGAGCCCGGCATGGTCTTCACCATCGAGCCGATGCTCACCCTGGGCAGCCCCGAGTGGGACCTGTGGGACGACGGCTGGACCGCCGTCACCCGTGACCGCGGCCGCACCGCGCAGTGGGAGCACATGGTCCTCGTCACCGAGGACGGCGCGGAGATCCTCACCCTCCCGTAGGTTCGGAGCGCCGAGGCGCGCCGCCCGGGACGCCTACCTGCGGCCGGCCCGGTAGTGGGACGGGGGCACCCCGACGACCTGCGTGAACGCGCGGGTGAGGTGGGCGTGGTCGGCGAACCCGAGCGAGGCGGCCAGCCCGGAGAGGTCCTCCCCCTCCCCCGCGTCGAGCGCGGCGACGGCGTCCTGCAGCCGGTGGCGGCGCAGCACCCACAGCGGGGAGGCGCCCACGTAGCGCGCGAAGAGCCGCTGCAGGGTCCGCTCCGAGACGTGCAGCGCGGCCGCCACCGGGCCGAGCGCGATGTGCTCCCGAGAACGCATGAGCTCCACCGCCCGGCGCACCGTGCGGTACCTCTCGTCCGCGCGCACGTCCGCCAGCCGCGGGGCGAGCAGCGCGCCCAGGACGTCGGCCATGGCGTCGCGGCGGGCCTCGTCGTCCTCCTGGGCCAGGACGCGCGAGGTGAGCGGGGCGACGTCGCGGCCGAGCACCGGCCCCGCGGGCACGACGACGTCGGTGAGCTCCCGCACGCCCCGGCCGAGCAGAGCCGCCAGCCCGCCGGGGTGGAAGGCGACGCCGGCCACCCGGCCCGCGACCGGCAGGTCGACGGTGAACACCCGGGTCACCAGGCCGTGGACGAGCGCCGCCGGGACGGGCAGCCCGAGCAGGACGCCGCCCTCGGCCGCCTCGACCGTGAGGTGGGTGACCGGGTGGCTGAGCACCTCCTGCCGGAAGGGGATGCGCTCGGCGCGGCGCCACGTCACCCACCAGTAGTAGGCCGCGACCTCGGTCAGCGGCTCGGGCAGCGGGAGACGCCCGGTGTCGAACACCTCCGTGCCGGCGGCCGGCCACAGCACCGCCCCCCGGGTGGCGGACGCGGCGTCGACCTGTCGCGGATCTTCAAGCCCCACGGACGCACTCTAGGCAGGCTGGAGGGCATGAGCACCACCCACATCCCCACGGGGTACACCTCCCTCAGCCCGCTCGTCGTCGCGTCCCCGGCGGCCGCGGCCGTCGACTTCTACCGTGAGGTCCTCGGTGCCCGGGTCGTCACCCGGATGGACGGACCCGACGGCTCCGTCTGGCACTGCGAGCTGGACCTCGGGCTCGGCCGGATGACGGTCATGGACCCGAACCCCCAGTTCCACACCGTCGCCAACGACCCGGGTTCGGACGACGTCACCTTCTCCCTCGCCGTCTACGTCCCCGACGTGGACGCCACGCTCGCCAGAGCGCGGGAGCGTGGCGCGCGGGTGCGGGAGGAGGCGACCGACTTCCCGGTCACCGGGGACCGCTACGCCTCGGTCCAGGACCCGTTCGGGGTGCGCTGGTCGATCATGACCCGGGTCGAGCACCGGACCGACGCCCAGGTCCAGGAGGGTCTGGACGCCTGGCGCGCCTCGCTGGAGCAGCCGGCCACCTGAGTGGCCCGTCGCCGCGGGCGATCTGCCGGTAGGCTCCCAGTCGGCCACCCACGACCGACGGAGCAGTATCGATGACCACCGCCAGCACGCCGCTCGCCTTCGGCATCGACATCGGTGGCTCCGGGATCAAGGGGGCACCGGTCGACCTGTCCACCGGCACCCTCGCCGCGGAGCGGGTGCGCATCCCCACCCCGAAGAAGTCCACCCCGAAAGCGGTCGCCGCGGTCGTCCAGGAGCTCACCGAGAGCTTCGACCTGGCCCCCGAGGTGCCGGTCGGGCTGACCTTCCCCGCCCCCATCAAGCACGGCGTCGTGCCGTTCATCGCCAACCTCCACAAGTCGTGGAAGGGCGTCAACGTGCCCGAGATCATGGGCACGGCGATCGGGCGCACCGTCATCGCCGTCAACGACGCCGACGCCGCCGGCTACGCGGAGGCCACCTACGGCGCCGCCAAGGGCGTGGAAGGGCTCGTCATCGTCGTCACGCTGGGCACCGGCATCGGCTCGGCGCTCATCATGAACGGCACGCTCGTGCCCAACACCGAGCTCGGTCACCTCGAGATCGACGGCCACGACGCCGAGAGCCGCGCCGCCGACTCCGCCCGGGAGCGGGAGCACCTGTCCTGGGAGACGTGGGCCGGGCGGCTGCAGCGCTACTTCGAGACGGTGGAGATGCTCTTCTCCCCCGACCTCATCGTCGTCGGCGGCGGGGTGAGCAAGAAGGCCCACAAGTTCCTCCCGCTCCTCGAGCTCCAGGCTCCCATCGTGCCCGCCGCGCTGCGGAACCAGGCGGGCATCGTCGGCGCCGCGGCCCTCGCCGCCGCGCACTACCGCTGACCGGCGGCGTAACCTGCACGCATGCTCGAGCGGGTCACCCGCCGGGTCTGGGTGACCACCTCACCCACCTGGCTCACGACGTCGACGCTGGTGGTCGCCGACGACGGCGCGTGCCTGCTCGTCGACCCGACGCTCACCCCCGCGGACCTCCGCGCCCTCGGACGCGAGGTCACGGCCCGCGGCTGGCACGTGACCGCCGCCTTCTCCACCCACCCCCACTGGGACCACGTGCTGTGGTCCGACGCGCTGCCCGACGTGCCCCGCTGGGCCACCCCGGCGGCCGCCTCGGCCGTCACCGAGGCCGAGCTCCTCGCCCAGGCGGTGGAGGACCTGCCGGGCCACCGGTGGGACGTCATCGGCGGGACCACGCCGCTGGCACCGGACACCACCGAGCTGGAGTGGCCCGGCCCGCGTGCCGTCGTCGTCCCCACGCCCGGCCACGCGCCCGGGCACGCCGGGCTCCACCTGCCCGAGGAAGGCGTCCTGGTCGCCGGTGACATGCTCTCCGACATCGAGGTGCCGCTCCTCGACGACGCTCCCGGCGCGGTCGCGGACTACCGACGGTCGCTGGAGCACCTGCAGGTCCTGGACGTCGCGCACGTCGTCCCCGGGCACGGGCGGGTGGCCACGGGGCCCGAGGTGCGGCGGCGGGTGGCCGCGGACCTGCGCTACCTCGACGACCTCACCCGGGCGGTGGAGCCGGACGACCCCCGGCTCGCCGCCCCGCGGGTGCGGCAGGAGCACGAGGCGCAGGTCGCCCGGTTCGCCGGGTGACGGTGTGAGGCGGGTCAGCCGGTCACGACGGCGAGCACGAACGCGGCGGTGAGCAGCGCGGTGTGGACCGCGCTGAGGAGCAGCCCGACGGTGACGAGCCAGCTCGCGGTGGACCGGCCGCGCCGCGCGTAGTAGCCCGCGACCAGCCCGAGCGGTCCCAGCCCGAAGATCCCGAGGAAGAGTGTGGCGAGGGCGAGCCCGGAGTGGCGGTCAGACATCGGTCACCTCCGTGGCCGTCACCAGCGCGCCCGACTCGTCCTCGACCCAGACGTCGTCGGCGAGCTCGTCGAGCAGGTCGAGCATGGCGACGGCGGCTCCCGGGTCGAGCGTGGCCATCGTCAGCAGGACGGTCACCCAGCCCAGCTCCCACCGGTAGACGACGGTGACGAGGAGGTCGTCCGTGTGCTCGTGCGCCCGACCGGCGACGATGGCCCGGGTGCCGCGGCCGAGGTGCTCGGCGTCGACGACGTCCTCGACGGGGTCGAGCGGGGAGACCGGCTCCACCGGCCCCAGCTCCTCGGTGGGCACCGCGCGGAGCCGCACCTTCTGCATCGGCGACCCGTCGTCGGGGAGGTAGAGGTACACGGTGCCGGCGTCCGCGCCGGCCTCGTGCTCGGCGAGGTCGTGCAGCAGCCGCGTCAGCACGGCGGCGTCCTCGGTCGAGCGCGCCCGGTCCGCCGCGACGGCGCGGGCCCACTGCTGCGGTGTGGCGCCTGCTGTGTCCGGGTAGGAGGTGGGCACCCGCACCCACAGGTCGGGGTCGGGGTCGGCGGCGAGGACCAGGCGCTGCATCATCCGGCCCACCGGAAGGTGGAGACCATGGCGTCGACGAGCTCGGTGACGGCGTCGGCCACCGCGGCACCGCCCTGCGCCGTCGACTCCAGGATGCTGGCCGACATGACGACGAAGCGGCCCCGGTCGGCGGGGTCGGCGAGGAAGTAGACCACCTGCCGGACCGCGGCCTCGACCCCGGCGAGGTCCTCGCCCAGGGTCGCGGGCTCCTCGCGGTGCTCGGCGCGGACCGCGGGCTTGCCGCCGACGTCGAGCACCTCGGCCCCACGGCGCCGCGCTGCGACCGCGAGCAGGACGTCCATCGGGTCGGCGTCCTCGGCGAGCGCCGGCACGCTGACGACGACGGAGGCGGGGACCGACACGCCGTGCACCTGCTCGGTCGGCAGGTAGAGCTCCGTCCCGGACTGTGCCTCGGCGGCCTTGACCTGCTGGTGCAGCAGCTCCTGCAGGCGCCGGCGCACCCGGACCGCACGGGCGTCGTCGACGCCGGCGACCGCCCGGTCGAGGATGGTGCGGATCGCGGCGGAGGCCCCCGGACCGACCGGGACCCGGGACCAGCCGCGGGGCAGCACGATCGTGAAGGGACGCCGCTGCGCCGTCACGCTCACCGCCTGCCCCTCCCCTGCCGGGCGCGGACCGGTGCGCGGCCGGTGGCGCGCAGCCCGCGCACGAGCGCGGCCAGCGCGGTGGCCGCGGCACTCGCCACCCACAGGACCACGGCCGGGGATGAGGCCCCGTAGACGTCGTCCCAGAACGGTGAGGACGTCACGGGGGAGACGTTGGCCGACACGTGGTGGGCGAGCGCGCCGAGGGCGAGGGAGCCCCAGAACGCCAGTGTGGGAGGGACACACGCCGTCCCCGAGCCGCGCAGCCGCGGGTCCTGCCGCGCCGTGACAACGATCGAGTGCACCGCGAGCGCCGCGCCCCACAGCGCGAGCGCGCAGACCGCGACGACGCTCCCCCATGTCACGAGGTAGACGTAGAAGGACGCCCAGCGGGTGCCCGCGTCACCGGCGGTGAGGTCGGCGAAGGTCTCGGCCAGCCCTCCGCGCGGGAGGAGGTAGCCGAAGGCGTGGACCGGGATCGCCAGCCAGGCGAACGCCGCCACGGTGAGCACGGCCACGACCTGGAACTGGCGGACGGGGGCGGCCAGGAGGGCCCGCAGCTCGCTCGTCACCGGCTGCCCACGACGTCGTCCTGCCTGCCCTGGTCGGGGACCATCGCGTCGATGTGCTCCCCGAGCCACGTCGCCCCGGGGCGTGGGGCACCGGACAGGTCGGCACCCCAGAGCGTGTGCACGGTGGAGAGGTTCGACATCGTGCCGCTCACCCGTGACATCGTGTAGAGCTCGGCGGCTGCCCGGCCCCCTCCCATGCCCGGTGCCCGCATCGCCGCGTAGTACGACATCTGGTAGGCGTCGCCGCCGCCCGCGGCGATGACGTTGCCCCACCCGTTGGTCGCGACGTTGTGGCGCGCGGCGCGCAGCATCGACGACGGGTCGAGCACGCTCCACGACGGCGCCGTCGTCATCCGCGAGTACTCGGCCGCCTG
>NZ_CALGNQ010000222.1 GCF_937958535.1 uncultured Georgenia sp.
GGAAGAAGTAGTCGTTGTCCTGGGTGAGGAACTTGCCCACCTCGTCGATGAACAGCCCGAACCCGATCCCGCCGAGGAACGCAGCGGGCGGGCGGACGACCGGCCCGGCGAAGGACAGCAGCAGGACCATCGCCACCGCCATGAACAGGCCGCCCCACAGGACGTGGGCGACGTGCAGCGTCTCCCCGCCGATCTGGGGGAAGCCGGTGAGCTGGAGGTAGCCCCGGGTGACGACGATGGTCGCCACCGTGGTGAGGACGAACCCGAGCACGTGCTCGCTCGCGCGGGGGTCACGCGGCAGCCCCCACCGCAGCAGCACGTGGCGCCGGTCCATCAGCGGCGGCGCTTCTCCCGGACGCGCACGCTGATCTCGACCGGCGTGCCGGCGAAGCCGAAGGTCTCCCGCAGCCGGCGCTCGATGAACCGCCGGTACCCGTGCTCGATGAACCCGGTGGCGAAGAGGACGAAGCGCGGCGGGCGGGTGTCGGCCTGGGTGGCGAAGAGGATGCGCGGCTGCTTGCCCCCGCGTACCGGGTGCGGGTGTGCTGCGGTGAGCTCCCCGAGGAAGGCGTTGAGCCGCCCGGTGGAGATGCGGGTGTCCCAGCCCTCGAGCGCGGTGTCCAGCGCCTTGACCAGCCGATCGACGTGCCAGCGCGTCTTGGCGGAGACGTTGACCCGCGGTGCCCACTGCAGCTGCCCGAGGTCCTTGTCGATCGACCGCTCGAGCTGGAACCGCTTGTCCTCGTCCATGAGGTCCCATTTGTTGTAGGCGATGACGAGCGCCCGCCCGGCGTCCACCACCTGCTGGACCACCCGGACGTCCTGCTCGGTCAGCGGCTGGGAGGCGTCGACGAGGACGATGGCGACCTCCGCCTTCTCCAGCGCCGCCTGGGTGCGCAGGGAGGCATAGAAGTCGGCCCCCTTGGTCTGGTGCACGCGCCGGCGGATGCCGGCGGTGTCGACGAACCACCAGGGCCGGTCGCCCAGCACGACGAGCTCGTCGACCGGGTCGCGGGTGGTGCCGGCGACGTCGTCGACCACCACGCGCTCCTGCCGGGCGAGCGCGTTGAGCAGGCTCGACTTGCCGACGTTGGGCCGTCCGACGAGCGCCACCCGCCGCGGCCCGCCCTCCGGCAGCGGGGAGGCCACCTGGGAGACCTCCGGCAGCACCTCCATCGCGGCGTCGAGCACGTCGCCCGAGCCGCGGCCGTGCAGAGCGGAGACCGGCCACGGCTGCCCCAGCCCGAGGGACCACAGCTCGGCGGCGTCGGACTCCTGCATCGGGGAGTCGACCTTGTTCGCCACGAGGATCACCGGCTTGCCGGACTGCCGCAGGAGCCGCACCACCTGCTCGTCGGTGCTCGTGGGCCCCACAGTGGCGTCGACGACGAACAGCACGGCGTCGGCCATCGCGACGGCAACCTCGGCCTGGTCGGCGACCCGCGCCTGCAGTCCGCGCGCGTCGTGCTCCCACCCGCCGGTGTCGACGAGCGTGAAGCGGCGTCCGGCCCACTCCGCGGGGTAGCTCACGCGGTCACGGGTGACACCGGGGACGTCCTGCACCACCGCCTCACGCCGGCCGAGGATCCGGTTGACGAGGGTCGACTTGCCCACGTTCGGGCGGCCGACGACGGCGAGCACCGGCAGTGGCGCCTCGGGCACCTCCGCGCCGGGGGCGGCGTCGGCGGCGGCGAGGAGCGCTGCGTCGTCCTCGTCCAGGACGTAGTCCTCCAGGCCGGCCCGCAGTGCTGCGGCGCGCTGCTCCTCGTCGTCCCAGGTGGTCGTGCGGTCATCGGGTTCGGTCACGCCCGCCATTGTTCCCTGCCGTGGCGGTCCGGCGCGAACGGCCTCGCCGCGTCACAGCAGGCCTGCGTCGTGGACGCACAGCGCGATCTGCACCCGGTTGCTCGCCTCGAGCTTGGTGAGGACGCGGCCGATGTGGGTCTTCACGGTGGCCAGCCCGAGGTACAGCTCGGCCGCGATCTCCGCGTTCGACAGCCCGCGGCCGATGGCCACGGCCACCTCCCGCTCCCGGTCGGTGAGCCGCGCGACCCGCTCGCGGGCGGAACGCTCCCGGGGGTTGCCCCGGTCCCGGGTGGCGGCGCTGATCACCTGCGCGGTGACGCTCGGCGAGAGCATCGGCTCCCCGCGGGCGGCCCGGACCACAGCCTCCACGAGGTCGGGCGGCGGGGTGTCCTTGAGGAGGAACCCGGCCGCGCCGTGGCGCAGGGCGGTGAGGACCATCTCGTCGGTGTCGAAGGTGGTCAGTACGAGGACCCGTGCCGTCGAGCCGCGCTCGGCGAGGCGGCGGGTGGCGGCCAGGCCGTCGAGGCCGGGCATCCGGATGTCCATGAGGACCACGTCAGGGCGCTCCCGCTCCACGACGGTGAGCGCCTCGTGCCCGTCGGCCGCCTCCCCGACGACGTCGACGGTGTCGCTCCCGCCGAGGATGAGCCGGAGCCCCGCGCGGACGAGGCCGTCGTCGTCCACCACGACCACCCGGACCGGTGCCACCGTCACTCCTCCTCCCAGGGCAGCCAGACCCGCACCGCGAAGCAGCCGTCGGATCCAGGTCCGTGCTCGAGCACTCCCCCGGCGAGCTCCACGCGCTCCGCCAGCCCGACCAGCCCGAGCCCGGCCCCGGGTGCGGCCGGGGTCGCCACGCTCCCCGCCGGCGGCACGTCGTTGTGCACCTCGACGGTGAGCAGCCCACCCGGGCCGCCGGCGAGGCGGACGACGACGGCGCTGCCCGGGGCGTGCTTGCAGGCGTTCGTCAGTGCCTCCTGGACCACGCGGTAGGCCGTGCGGGAGACCGTGACCGGCATCCCGGCCGCCCCCGCCAGGGACCCGCCGGGCAGACCGGTGGCGTCGAGCATGACCTCGACCGTCGCCCGGGCCGCGTCGAGCAGCTCACCGACCTGCTCGAGCACCGGCTGCGGGGGCTCGGCGAGGGCGTCGCCCTCCCGGCTGCCGGCACCCGCTCCGTGGCCTGCCCGGAGCACCCCGAGCACCTCCCGCAGCTCGGTGAGCGCGCGGTGGGCGTTGTCCCGGATGACGCCGGCCGCCGCGGCGGTCTCCTCCCGGCTGAGGTCGGTGCGGTAGGCCAGCGCCCCGGCGTGCATCGCGACGAGCGAGATCCGGTGGGCGAGCACGTCGTGCATCTCACGCGCGATGCGGGTGCGCTCGGCCTGGCGTGCGGCCTCCGCCTTGGCGGCCTGCTCCCGCTCGGCGGTCTCCGCCCGCAGCTGTAGCGTGCTGAGCAGCTCGCGTCGGGCGCCCACGTAGTAGCCGGTCGCGACGCACGTCGCGCCGACCCCGACGGCCAGCCCTCCGGACAGGACGATGAACCCCATCCCGAAGGACTCCCCGAAGACGGACGGTCGCCACACCAGCTCGTAGCAGATCGCCGCCGCCACCCAGACCGCGACGACGGGGACCACCCAGCGCCACCGCCGCCACGTGGAGACCGACACGAGGGCGACGGTGGCGGCACCGATCGCCGAGGCGGAGACGGTGGTGAGCAGCCCGGTGAGCACACCCGCGGTGCGCGGGTGGCTGCGCCGCAGCGGCAGCGCGCCGAGCCCCAGCACGCCGAGCAGCGCGTCGAGGACAAGGGCGGCGCCGATGCGTGCCTCCACGTCCCCGGCCACGGCCGTGCCGTCGGCGGGGACGACCTCCGCTCCGGCTGCGAGCCACAGCACGAGGGCGATCCCGAGCGCGGCCAGGTAACGCCAGGTTCGCGACCAGGGCCGCAGCGGCGGCGGGGCGGACGGTGCCGGGTACGGCGGAGCGGCCACGGTCGCCGGCTCGGCGGACGGTGACGCGAGACCCTGCATGCCGCACAGCCTAGGGAACGCGCGGGTCCACGCGGTCCACCCGCGGGCTCGCCGGGGTCCGCCGAAAGGTTGACGGGCAGGAGCCCCCCGACCGATCCCCATCCGCTGCGCCGCCGCGAGAGTGGACGCCATGATCACAGCCGAGAACCTGACGAAACGGTACGGCGACCGTCTCGTCGTCGACACCGTCTCCTTCACCGCCCGTCCCGGGCGCGTCACCGGCTTCCTCGGCCCGAACGGGGCCGGGAAGTCGACGACGATGCGCATGCTCACCGGGCTGACCACCCCGACCGCCGGCCGCGGCACCGTCCTGGGCGTGCCGTTCGCCGAGCTCGCCAACCCGGGCCGCCGGGTCGGTGTGCTGCTGGACGCCTCCGCGCAGCACGCGGGACGCAGCGGCCGGGAGGTCCTCACCCTCTCCGCCCGCCTCATGGGACTGTCCTCCTCCCGCGTGGAGGCGGTGCTCCACCTGGTCGGGCTCACCCCGGCGGAGGCCCGGGGACGCACCCGGACGTACTCCCTGGGGATGCGCCAGCGGCTGGGCCTGGCCCACGCCCTGCTCGGCGAGCCGGAGGTGCTCATCCTCGACGAGCCGGCCAACGGGCTCGACCCGGCCGGCATCCGCTGGATGCGCTCGGTGCTGCGGTCCTTCGCCGACGCGGGCGGCACCGTGCTGCTGTCCTCCCACCTCCTGCGTGAGGTCGAGGCGGTCGCCGACGACGTGGTCATCATCGGCGGCGGTCGGATCCTCGCCGCCGGCAGCGTCGCCGAGCTGCTCGGGGCGCCCGGCACGCTGGTCCGCAGCACCGACGACGCCGCGCTCGCCCGGGCCCTCGTCGGCGCCGGGCACGACGTCGACCCGCTCCCCCACGGCCTGTCCACCTCCGCCTCACGCGAGGAGGTCGGCCGTGCCGCCCTGGACGCCGGCGTCGTCCTCACCGACCTCCGGCCGAACGCCGCCACCGGCCTGGAGGACCTGTTCTTCGAGACCACCGCCCAGCACGGGCGAGAGGAGGTCGCAGCATGACCGTCGCCACGGCTCACGCCACCCACCGGGACCACCGCACAACCGCCACGCCTCACCCGCGGGCGATCCCGTTCAGCCGCCTCGCACGTGTCGAGCTGCGCAAACAGCTCGACACCCGGGCGGGGATCTGGCTGCTCGCGGTGGTCGTCCTCGTCAACCTCGCGCTCAGCGCCCTCGTGCTCTTCGCCGGTGAGCCCGAGACCCGGACGTGGCAGGAGCTCACCACCGCCTCGTCCCTCGGGCAGGTGCTCCTCCTGCCCCTCATCGGGATCATGGCAGCGACCGGAGAGTGGTCCCAGCGCACCGCACTGACCACCTTCACCCTCGAGCCGCGCCGCAACCGGGTGACCGCGGCGAAGCTCCTGTCGGCCTGGGGGCTGGGCCTGACCGTCATGGTCGGTGCGCTCCTCGCCGGCGCCGTCCTCAACGTCGTCGGGATGCTCTGGCTCGACGGGGACGGGTCGTGGGCACTGGAGTGGGCGGTCGTCGGCGGCATGGTGGGCGCCCTGCTCATCCTCGTCACCCAGGGGCTGGCCTTCGGGCTGGCGCTGATGAGCACGCCGGTGGCGATCGTCGCCTACCTTGCGCTGCCGACCGCGTGGACGGTCCTCACCATGCTCGTCGACTCGCTCGACACCACCGCCCGCTGGCTCAACCTCGACCGTGCCATGGGCCCTCTCCTCGACGGGCAGCTGGACGCCACCGCGTGGGCCCAGCTGGGGACGTCGACGGCGGTGTGGGTGCTCCTGCCGCTGGCCGTCGGCCTGTGGCGCACCGCCCGTCGGGACGTCTCGTAGCGGGCACCTGAAGCCGGGGGCGGCCGCGTGGAGGGCGTGGCCGCCCCCGAACCCGTGGTGTCGCGCCCGGCCTCAGTGCGAGGGCAGCGGGACGCCGGTGAGGTGCACCGCGTCCTCGACGTGCGCGGCCAGCCCTTCGTGGATCTGCTTCATCGCCCGGGCCATGAGCTCCCGGTTACCGCCCTCGCGGCGCTCGGTGTCGATGACGAGTGGCTTGCCGAAGACCACGTGCAGCCGGGCCCGCGGCGGCGGCACGTAGCCCACCTTCTTCCCGCTGGGGCGGGTGCCGAGGCAGGCGACCGGGACGACCGGTGCCCGGCCGTGGACGGCGAGCCACGCGACGCCGGCGCGGGTGGACTCGACCCGGCCCCTGCCCCGGTTCCCCTCGGGGAAGATGCCGACCACCCGGCCCTCGTGCAGCAGCTGCTGGGCCACGGCCAGCGCCGCCCGCCCGTTGCTGCGGTCCACCGGGATCTGCCCGGCGAGCGTCATGAGGAAGCCGAGCGGGGTGTCCCAGAACTCCTGCTTGATGATGAAGTGGGAGCCGCGCGGGATCACCCCGTGGAGCAGCGGCCCGTCGATGACGCCCGTGTGGTTCGACGCGACGACCACCGGCCCGGTGCGCGGCACGTTCTCGGCGCCGTGGACCGTGGTGTTCCACCACGCGTGGGCGAGGAACCACCCCACCCGCCGGGACCACACCGGCCCCCAGCGGTGGATGTCCTCGGCCCGCACCCGCGACCCGCGGGAGGGCTTGCCGCTCACAGCGCTCCCTCCCGGGCCTGCTCGACCACCCGGGCGACGACGTCGACGGTCTCCTCCACGTCCATCCGGGAGGAGTCGATCGTCACGACGCCGTCGGCGGCGGTGAGGAAGGTCGACACGGTGGAGTCCCGCGCGTCGCGCCCGACCACCTCGGCACGGGTGGCGGCCAGCGTGGCGGCGTCGGCGGTGCCGTGCAGCTCCCGGGCCCGACGGGCCAGACGGGCCTCCTCGTCGGCGGTGAGGAGGATGCGCACGTCGGCGTCCGGCGCGACGACGGTGGTGATGTCACGGCCCTCGGCCACGATGCCGCGGCCCTGGCTGAAGCCACCGGGCCGGCGCTCGGCGGCGATGATCGCCCGCTGCCGCTGGCGCAGCTCGGCGCGCACGTCGAGGTTGGTCGCCACGGCCGAGACCACGGCGGAGATCTCCGACCGGCGGATCTCCTCGGTGATGTCGACGCCGTCGCACACCACGCTCGGGCGCGCGGGGTCGATGCCCATCTCCAGCGGCATCGCGCGGACCGCCGCGGCGACGTCCTGACCCGCCGTGAGGTCCAGGCCCTGCCGGCGGCACCACCAGGTCGCCGCCCGGTACATCGCCCCGGTGTCGAGGTACGCCAGGCCGAGCTGCGACGCCAGCCGCCTGCTCACCGTCGACTTGCCCGAGCCCGAGGGCCCGTCGATCGCCACCGTCACCGGTGCGGTCATTCCGCCACCACACTCCATCCGCGGTCGGTCAGGCCTTCCTCCAGCTCGGCGGCCGCCGCGGGCACCACCGACAGGTGGGCGATGCCGACCGGCGCGCCGGCGGAGTGCTCGAGCTGGAGGTCCTCGATGTTGACGCCGAGCTCACCCACCTCGCCGAACAGCCGGCCCAGCTCGCCGGGCTGGTCGGGCACGAGCACCTGGACGGTCGCGTACCGGCGCGGCGCCCCGCCGTGCTTGCCCGGGATGCGTGCGACCCCGGAGTTGCCGGCAGCGATCACGTGGGTCAGCGCGCCGACGGCGCCGGGGGCCAGCGGGCCCTCGGTGGCCGCCCGGTCCAGGCCGGCGATGACGGCGTCGAGGTCGTCACGCAGCCGGCGCAGCCCGTCGGCCACAGGCGCCGCGTTCCCGACGAGGATCGCCGCCCACAGCCGGGGGTCGGAGGCCGCGATGCGGGTGACGTCCCGCAGCCCCTGCCCGGCGAGGGACAGGGCTGCCTCCGGGGCGTCGACGAGCCGGGCCGCGACGAGGGAGGCCGCGAGCTGGGGCAGGTGGGAGACGAGGGCGACGGCCTCGTCGTGCTCGGTCGGCGGCAGCGTGACCGGCAGCGCACCGAGGTCGAGCGCCAGGTTGCGCACCGCCGTCGCGGCGGAGGCAGGGGTGTCGTCGGTGGCGGCGACCACCCAGGGGCGTCCGGCAAAGAGGTCGGCGTCGGCGGCCGCCGCACCCGACCGCTCCCGCCCGGCCATCGGGTGGGAGCCCACGTACCGGGCCCGCTGGGTCTCCTCCGCCCCGGCCGCCACCTCCTGGGCGATGACCGCCTTGACGCTCGCGACGTCCGTGACGACGGCGTCGGGGTGGCGGTAGAGCATCTCGAGGACGACGTCGCCCGCGACGTCCGGGGGCGTCGCGACGACGACGAGCGCGGGCTCGGGCCCGCCGCTGCCCTCGGGGTCGCCCGCGCCCATGTCCCGGGCCAGTGCGAGGGCGGAGGGCGAGGTGTCGGCGAGGATCACCGTCACGCCGAGGCGCCGCAGCCCGAGCGCGGTGCTCGTGCCGAGCAGACCGGTGCCGACGACCTTGACGGGGCCCGTGGTCAGGGGTGCCGCCTGCCTGCTCACGCTCGTGCTTCCTCCTCGGGGCGGACCGTCCCTCGCGGCGCCCGGGACAGCCTACCCTCGGCCGTCACAGGTCGACGCTCGCCATGAGCGTGCCGAGCTCGGTGCCCTCGACCACCCGGGTGTGTCCGGGCTTGAGCCGTCCGAGGCGGATGTTCCCGAACCGGGTCCGCACCAGCCTGGTGACCGGGTGGCCGACCTGCTCGAGCATGCGGCGCACGATCCGGTTGCGGCCCTCGTGCAGCTCGATCTCCACGACCGAGGCCGTGGGCAGCGTCTCCAGCACGACGAAGCGGTCGGCGCGTGCGGGTCCGTCCTCCAGCTCGACACCGGCGAGCAGCCGCCGGGCGAGGGAACGGGGCACCTCCCCCTCGACGGTGGCGACGTAGGTCTTCGGCACCTCGTAGGAGGGGTGGGTGAGCCGGTGGGCGAGCTCGCCGTCGTTGGTGAGCAGGAGGAGGCCCTCGGTCTGCTCGTCGAGCCGGCCCACGTGGAAGAGCCGCTCGGGCCGGTCGGCGACGTACTGGGACAGGTCGGGGCGGCCCTGCTCGTCCTTCATCGTCGAGACGACGCCGGCCGGCTTGTGCAGGGCGAGGGTCACCTTGGTCTCGTCGAGCTGGAGCCGGACACCGTCGACGTGGACGACGGCGGTGGCCGGGTCGACCCGGGTGCCGAGCTCGACCACCCTGCCGTCCACCGTGACACGGCCGTCGACGATGAGCTGCTCGCAGGCGCGCCGCGACCCGTAGCCGGCAGCGGCCAGGACCTTCTGCAGTCGGACACCGTCTGGGCGGTGGACGTCGTCGCTCATCTCAGCTCCTCCTCCAGGTCGTCCAGGGAGTCCAGGTCGGGCAGGTAGGGCGCGAGCGGGGGCAGGTCCTCCAGTGACCCCAGGCCCATCCGCTCGAGGAAGTAGGGGGTGGTCCGGTAGAGCACCGCGCCGCTCTCCTCGTGGCCGGCCTCCTCGATGAGCCCGCGGGCGAGCAGGGTGCGCACCACGCCGTCGACGTTGACCCCTCGGATGGCGGCGATCCGGCCGCGGGAGACGGGCTGGCGGTAGGCGATGACGGCGAGCGTCTCCAGCGAGGCCTGGGTGAGCCGGGCGGTCTGGCCGTCGACGACGAAGCGGCCGACGACGTCGGCGAACGCGGGAGCGGAGTAGATGCGCCAGCCGCCGGCCACCTCGCGCAGCTCGAAGCCGCGGGCGCGGGAGCCGCGCTCACCCCGGTACTCGGCGGCCAGCTCGGTGAGCAGCTCGACCACCTGGCCGGTGGGCAGCCCGAGGACACCGGCGAGCTGGGCGGCCGGCACCGGCTCGTCCACCACCATGAGCACGGCCTCGATCGCCGCGAGGTGCTCGTGCGGCATCGCGTCGTCCGGCACGGACTCGTACCGGGAGAGCGGTGGGTGCTGCGGCTCGGTCTCACTCATCGTCCGTCCCCTGATCCGGTGCGGCGGCGTCGTAGTCGTCGGCCACGGTGACCTCCCCCTCCTCGGCCCCGGACCACCGTACGGTGAGCTCGCCGAGCGGGCGGGCCTGGTCGAAGGAGATCGCGCCCTCCCGGAAGAGCTCGAGCAGGGCGAGGAAGCGGGAGACGACGACGGCGAGGTTCTCGGCGTCCGCCGTCAGCGCCCGGAAGGTCGCGGCGCGGACCCGCCGCAGCCGGTCGACCAGGAGCGCGGCCTGCTCCCGCACGGGGACCACCGGGGCGTGGAGGTGGGTGAGGTCCACCTGCGGGGGCCCGGGCCGGGGGGCGAAGGCCGCGGCGGCGATCTGCGCGAACCGTTCGGGGGTGACTCGCATGACGAGCTCGGGCAGCAGCGCCGCGAAGTGCGGCTCCAGCGTCACCGAGCGAGGGTAGGCGCGCGCCCCGGCCGCCCACCGCTCCCCGAGGTCGGTAGCGACCTCCTTGTAGGCGCGGTACTGCAGCAGCCGGGCGAAGAGCAGGTCGCGGGCCTCGAGCAGCTCGAGGTCCTCCTCGTCCTCCACCGAGCCGCGGGGCAGCAGCCGGGCGGCCTTGAGGTCGAGCAGTGTCGCGGCGACGACGAGGAACTCGCTGGCCTGCCCCAGGTCCCAGTCCCCCTGCCCCTCGAGGTGGGCGATGAACTCGTCGGTCACCTGGGCGAGGGCGACCTCGGTGATGTCGAGCTTGTGCTTGGCGATGAGCGACAGCAGCAGGTCGAAGGGTCCGGAGAAGTTCTCCAGGGTGACCGCGAACGGCGTGCGGCCCGGCGGGGTGGCGGCGTCCGCCGCCGGCTGCTGGGAGGGGGCCGCAGCCGGCTCAGGCGACGTCACCGCGGGCGACGAGCTCACGGGCGAGCCGCCGGTAGGCCTCGGCCCCCGGGTGCCCGGGGGCGTAGCTGGTGATCGGCTCGGTGGCGATAGTGGCGTCCGGGAACTTGATGGTGCGGTTGATGACCGTGTCGAACACCCGGTCGCCGAAGCCCTCGCGGACGCGTTCGAGCACCTCCCGGGCGTGGAGGGTGCGCCCGTCGTACATCGTGACGAGGATGCCGTCGAGCTCGAGCCGGGGGTTGATCCGCTCGCTCACCTTGTCGATCGTCTCCATGAGGAGCGCGACGCCGCGCAGCGCGAAGAACTCGGCCTCGAGCGGGATGATGACGCCGTGCGCGGCCGTGAGCGCGTTGACCGTGAGCAGCCCGAGGGACGGCTGGCAGTCGACGAGGACGACGTCGTAGTCCTCGGTGACCGGGCGCAGCACCCGGGTGAGCGCCTGCTCGCGGGCGACCTCGGTGACGAGGGTGACCTCCGCGGCGGACAGGTCGATGTTCGCCGGGACGATGTCGAGCCCCTCGACGGCGGTCTCGTGGACGATCTCCCGGACATCGGACCGCGGCTCCATGAGCACCGAGTAGATGGTGCGGTCCAGCTCGTTGGCGTTGACCCCCAGACCCGCGGAGGCTGCACCCTGCGGGTCGAAGTCGACGATGAGGACCCGCCGGCCGTACTCGGCGAGCGAGGCGCCGAGGTTGATGGTCGTCGTCGTCTTGCCCACGCCGCCCTTCTGGTTGCACATCGCGATGATGCGCGCCGGTCCGTGGCCGTCGAGCGGCGCCGGCTCCGGGAAGTCGGCGGCCTGCCCGGACGTCTCGTCGATCAGGGTCGGCTGCTGTGGGTCGGTCACGGTCCCCACGTTAGTTTGCCCGGACGTTCCAGGGCGAGCAGGCGCGCGGACAGATCCGCACTCCGTGCCCGGGCGGCGAGGCGGCGTGCCTGTCCGGGCAGGAGGACGAGCTGGCCGGGCACCTGCTGGAAGCCGATGAAGTGCAGCCCACCGGGCAGCCGGTCCGGTGGGAGGGGCAGGCCGTCGTCGTCGAGGACGCCGAGGTGGCCGACGAGGCCGTCGAGGTCCGGACGGAAGCCGGTGGCGGCGATGACGTCGTCCACCCGCACGTGGCTGCCGTCTGCAAACTGCGCGCCTGTCCGGTCCAGGCCGACGACGGCGGGAACCACCCGCACGGCCCCGGAGCGGATCGCCCGCAGCGTGCGGCGGTCGACCACCGTGGGCTCGACGCCGCGCCGGTGGAGCTGGGCGAACGGCGCCTCGGTCGGGCGGGGCAGTCCGTACCGGCTGAGGTCACCGACGGCCAGCGCCTGGAGCAGCCGGGTCCTACGACCAGCACGTCGCGGTCGCGGTGGGGAACGGCGTTGCGGTAGTCGGCGGCGTGGAGGAGACGGCCGGTGAAGGACCGTGTCCCGGGCCAGCGCGGCAGCCGAGGCCGCGCGTACCGACCGGTGGCGACGACCACCTGGCGGGCGGTGAGCGGCCCGGCCGTGGTTGTGAGCAGCCAGTGGTCGTCCTCCGGGTCGATGCGTCCCACCGCGACCCCGGTTCGCACCCGGCGTCCGGCGGCGTACCGCTCGAGGTAGGCCACGACGTCGTCACGTCGGGGGAAGGTGCCCGCCGAGCGCGGGTAGCGCAGCCCCGGCAGCGCAGACACGCCCCGGCCGCTGTTCAGGCGCAGCGCGTCGGGGCGTCCCCGCCACGGCTCCCCCACACGGTCCGCCCGCTCGAGCACGGTCGCCCGGAGCCCGCGCCGCTCGAGCGCAGCGGCAGCACACAGGCCTGCCGGTCCGGCACCGATGACGATGACGTCCGCATCCATGGTTCCCTCCCCGGGGACCGGGCCCTCCGGCCCCCGGCGAGCAGCGTGGGTGCGGTGACCACCCGCAGTCCATCCCCTCCCCGGGGGATATGGCGACAGGGTCGGTGGTCTGGGGCAGACTGGGGCGATGGGCGCCTCCGCGCAGGCCGAGCGCGCCAGGGCACACGACGCCGTGGTGCGGCTCAGCGCTCGCGCCCTGCCACCG
>NZ_CALGNQ010000223.1 GCF_937958535.1 uncultured Georgenia sp.
CGAGATTCTGCTGTGTGACTGGAGTTCAGACGTGTGCTCTTCCGATCTGGCCGCATCGCCCGGCTCGAGGTGCGGCGGCAGCGCCGGCTCCGGCACCGTCCGGCTCCGCCGCGCGCGGCTCACCGCCGGCCCACCCGCGCCGTCGTCGCCCCGGTGAGCGCGAGGAGGTCACGCGGGCCGAGCTCGACGTCCGCGCCCCGCCGGCCCGCGCTGACCAGCACCGTCGCGTGCTCCAGCGCCGACTCGTCGACCACGACCGGCAGCCGCCGCCGCGGCCCGAGCGGAGAGATACCGCCCACGACGTACCCGGTGGCCCGCTCCGCCGCCGCCCGCTCGGCCAGCTGGGCGCGCTTCCCGCCCACCGCCGCGGCGAGCGCCTTGAGGTCGAGCTCGCCGGTGACCGGGACGACGGCGACGACGAGCCCGCCGTCGACCTCCGCGACGAGCGTCTTGAACACCCGCGCCGGGTCGACGCCCAGCGCCTGCGCCGCCTCCAGGCCGTAGGACAGCCCGCTCGACGGGTCGTGGGTGTACTCGCGCACCACGTGCTCCACCCCGGCCTCCTGCAGGGCGCGCAGCGCCGGGGTGCCCGCGGGCGCCTTGCGCCTCACCACACCGGCCCCCGGCTCACCGCGGGCCCACCTGGAGCACCCGCACGACGGCCCCCTCCGCCTCGTCGCTGGCGTCGAGGTCGACCACCGCCCAGATGCCCCAGTCGTGGTCGCCCTCCGGGTCGTCGAAGGTCTGGCGCACCAGCCACAGCCGGCCCTCCGCCGCCTTGGCGAACGCGGCGTCGTCGTCCTCGGGCAGGCCGGCGCGCAGCAGGTCCTCCCGGGCGGGACGCTCGTCGACCGCCACGAGCGCGGAGGCCCGGGCCTGGACGTCGATGCCCAGCCAGTCGTACTCCTGCCAGTACGGGTCCATCGCCCGTTCCCAGCGCTCGGCGTCCCAGCCGTCGGCGGCGTGCATCGCGCCCAGCGGCTCGTAGTGCTCCCGGGAGAGCAGCTCCACCCGGGTGAACAGCGCCTTGCGCACCGCCACCCGGAAGGCGTGGCGGTTGCGGGTGAAGGCGACCGGCGCGCCGTCGGGCCCCTCGCCGAAGCGCCGCTCCGCCCCCTCGGGCGCCGCGTCCTGACCGGCCCCGTCGGCGGCGGGGGCACGGGCGGCGGACATCGCCTCCCACTCGTCGAGCAGGCTGGAGTCCACGGCCCGGATGTGGTCCCCGAGCCAGGTGATGATCTCCTCCACCTCGTCCGTGCGGGCGTGCTCAGGCAGCACCTGGCGCAGCGCCCGGTAGGCGTCGGTGAGGTAGCGCAGGACCACCCCCTCACTGCGGCCGACCTCGTAGCGCGAGACGAGCTCGGAGAACGTCATCGCGTTCTCCACCATCTCGCGCACCACCGACTTCGGCTTGAGCTCGTAGTCGGCCACCCACGGGTTGGTCTGCCGGTAGGTCGCCAGCGCCGCCTCGAGCAGCTCGGCGAGCGGGCGGGGCCAGGTGACCTCCTCCAGCGCCTCCATCCGCTCCTCGTACTCCATGCCCTCGGCCTTCATCGCGGCGATGGCCTCCCCGCGGGCGTGGCGCTGCTGGGCGTAGAGCAGCGGGCGCGGGTCCTCCAGGGTGGCCTCGATGACGGAGACGACGTCGAGCGCGAACTCCGGGGAGTCCGGGTCGAGCAGGTCGATGGCGGCCAGCGCGAACGGCGAGAGCGGGGCGTTGAGCGCGAACTCCCGCGGCAGGTCCACGGTGAGCCACACGTACGGCTTGCCCGGGTTGGCGCGGCGCCACTCGGCGTCGGCGTGCTCGACCACCCCCGCGGTGCGCAGCGAGCGGTAGATCTCCACCGCCCGCCGCAGGTGCGGGTTCCACGGGGTGGGCGGCTCGTGGTTGTCGGTGAGCAGCCGGTACATGGTCTGCACCGGGTCGCCCGGCCGGGCGAGCACCGACAGCACCATGGTGTGGGTGACATGGAACTGGCTGGTCAGCGGCTCCGGGTCGGCGTCGCGCAGCCGCTCGAAGGTCTTGTCGGTCCAGTTCACCACCCCGGCGGGTGCCTTCTTGCGCACGATCTTGCGGCGCTTGCGCTCGTCGTCGCCTGCCTTGGCCAGCGCCTTGGCGTTCTCGATGACGTGCTCGGGGGCCTGGACGATCACCTCACCGGTGGTGTCGTACCCGGCGCGGCCGGCCCGGCCGGCGATCTGGTGGAACTCGCGGGCCGTCAGGTGGCGCGAGCGCTCGCCGTCGAACTTGGTCAGCGAGGTGAGGACGACGGTGCGGATGGGCACGTTGATCCCCACCCCGAGGGTGTCGGTGCCGCACACGACGGCGAGCAGCCCGGCCTGGGTGAGCCGCTCCACCAGCCGGCGGTAGCGGGGCAGCATGCCCGCGTGGTGCACCCCGATCCCCAGCCGCAGCAGCCGGGAGAGGGTCTGCCCGAACCCCTTGGAGAAGCGGAAGTCCCCGATCGCCTCGGCGATCTCGGCGCGCCGCTCACGGGAGGCGACGTTGACCGAGGTCAGCGACTGCGCCCGCTCGACGGCGTCCTTCTGGGCGAAGTGGACCACGTACACCGGCGCGCGGTCCTGCTGGACGAGCCGCACGAGCAGGTCCTGGATCGGCTCCACGGAGTACTCGAAGGTCAGTGGGACCGGGCGCTCGGCGTCGGCGATGACGGCGACGTCGCGGCCGGTGCGGCGCTCGAGGTCGCGCTCGAAGAAGGAGACGTCCCCGAGCGTGGCGCTCATGAGGACGAACTGCGCCTGGGGCAGCTCGAGCAGCGGGATCTGCCACGCCCAGCCGCGCTGCGGGTCGGCGTAGAAGTGGAACTCGTCCATGACGACGACGCCGACGTCCAGCTCCGCGCCCTCCCGCAGCGCCTGGTTGGCCAGGATCTCCGCGGTGCAGCAGATGATCGGGGCGTCGGGGTTGATCGCGGTGTCGCCGGTGACCATCCCGACGTTGCGCGAGCCGAAGAGCTCGACGAGGTCGAAGAACTTCTCGCTCACCAGCGCCTTGAGCGGGGCGGTGTAGTACGTGCGCTCGTTCCGGGCCAGCGCCACCGTGTGGGCGGCCAGCGCGATCATCGACTTCCCCGAGCCGGTGGGGGTGGAGACGATGACGTGCGAGCCGGTGGTGATCTCCAGCAGCGCCTCCTCCTGGTGGGGGTAGAGCGCGCGGCCGGTGCCCTCCGCCCAGGTGGCGAAGCCCTCGTA
>NZ_CALGNQ010000224.1 GCF_937958535.1 uncultured Georgenia sp.
GGGGGCCGTTGACGCACGGGGCTGGGCCGAGCGGTGCTGAGGCATGGCGCGCCTGGGCGGCCAGGTCGGCGGTGAACGGGATGCGCCTCAGCCGGCGCGGTCGACGAGGAGGTTGCCGCTGATCGTCCGGGCGACCAGCTCGAGGGTCTCCTCGCCCGGCTCCGGCTCTCCGGTGGAGCGGAGTGCGGAGCGCATCTGTCCCGACACCGTGCTGCAGTCGAGGAGCACCGCGGTGCCCTGCGCCACCCCCACCCGCACGTCGCCCGAGGTCGACTTGACGTCGAGGTGTCCGGAGACGGCGCGGGCGACGTGGGCGTCCCCGGACGCCGTACGCAGCCGGGCCTGGCCGTGCAGCTCGTCGACAGTGATGTCTCCCGAACCCGATGTCGACTGCAGACGCCCGGTTGACGCCACGGTGACATCACCGGAGCCGGTGCGGGTGACGAGCGAGTCGCGCACGGCCCCCGCCCAGATGTCGCCCGACCCGGTCTGGGCCCGGCCCCGGCCCACGGTCGTGACTCGGACGTCGCCCGAGCCGGTGACGGCCTCGAGGTCGCCGACCTCGACGAGGTGGATGTCGCCGGAACCCGAGCGGACGACGGCGCGGCTCAGCGGCACCGTGCAGGTGATGTCACCCGAGCCGGTGCCCACGTCGATCTCCGAGCCGGGCGGCAGCGTCACCCGGATCCGGGTGCGCTCGCGGGAGAAGAACCGGGGCAGCGGCGCCTCGAGGTGCAGCACGCCGCCGACCAGCTCGACGACGGTGCTCGCCACGAACGCCCCCCGGTCGGAGGCGTCCCGGCTCGACTCGAGCAGGACGGTGACCGTGTCGGCCGCGCCCTCGGCGACGACGAGGTCGGTGGCCCGCAGGGTCGCCTGGACCCGGATCGGTCCGGCGACGGTGAACTCGTGCTTCATGGGTCCTCTCTCAGACGGTGCCGTCGTTGTCACGGCGGAGCGGGAAGGTGGCGCGGGTGGGCCGGCGGCGGGGGACCGGGCGGCCCGGCTCCCGCTCCGCGCGGAAGGTGCGGACGTACTGCTCGGCGAAGGCGCCGAGGACTCGGGGGTCCATGGGGAGGCCTCTCTGTGTCACCGCGCCCAGCCGGTCATCCGGCGGGTCGCGGGGGAGAACGGTGGGCTGGGTGGGGCCTGCAGCGCGCGCTGGGCGGCGCGCACGATCCACGTGTTGACCGAGACGCCCTCGGCGGCGGCCGCGTCGTCGATCCGGGTCTTGAGGCTCTCGGGCAGGCGGAGTGAGACGCGCGCCTGGGAGTCCTCGGACGGGACCGGGGGCTCGGGTGGGGTGGGCGGTGACGGCGGTGTCGGCTCGGTGCGTGGCCGGCGCTCGACGACGACCTCCGGCTGGCCGCCACGCAGGCGCACCTCGACGGCGTCCCCGTCGAGCTTGACGGTGATGTCGTCGGTGAGCTCGGAGGCGAACTCGAGCAGGGTGAGACGAAGCGCCGGCTCCAGCGCGGCCGCGAGCCGCTCGGCGGCCTCCTGGACGTCCTCGCCGGCGGTGCGGGCGGCCGCGGCGAGGGCGTCGCGGAGGTTGCTCAGGTACGGTGCGAGGTCCATGACGTCATAATGGCGTCATTCGTGACGTCATGGCAAGGGAACTGCCGTCAGTCGTCGGGGTCGGCGATGTCGATGACGAGGCGGGCCGGGCGGACGAGGGGGAAGACCCGGTAGGCCGCCGCACCGTCGTCGACCCCGACGAAGAGCTGGGTGACGCCCTCGAAGGTCCCGACGTAGTGGACCTCCTCGATGACGTCCTTGCCGTCGAGCGGCCCCAGCGGGGCGTAGTGGCCCTCGCCCTCCTCGGGGTACCGGGTGCCGGTGATGTCGACGGCGAGGACGGCGTCGGCGTCGATTTCGATGCGGTCACCCCGGCCCGCCGCGACGGCCTCGGTGACGTACTCGCTGCGCCACCCGGGTACGCCGTCACCGGCGAACTCGATGACGACGCGGTCGTAGCCGTCGTGGTCGCCCACGTGCAGCGCCACCGGCAGGAGCGGCTCCCCGCTCGGCTCGGACACGTCCGGCTCCCCGGGGAACCGGAACGGCGGCGGTGCGGCGGGGTCGACGTCCACGACCGTCGGCGTATCCGTCGCCGTCGGGGCGGCGGGCTCCGCCGGGTCCGTCGGGTCGGTGGGGGCGGTCGGGGCGCCACCCGCCGGCCGCTCGACGACGATCGGGGGCGGGTTCGACGTCGGCTCGCCGGCCGGTTCCGCACCGCTGCACGCGGCCGGCCCGAGCGTCGCGACCGCGACCCCGGCGAGCGCGACACGTCGGGGGAACCGCTGCCACGGCGTCGTCATCGGTCCCTCCTCGTCCGGCCGGTGCGACCGATGCTAGACCTGCGCGGCCGCGGCCAACCCGTGGACGAGGTCGGACCACAGGTCCTCGACGTCCTCCACGCCGACCGACAGCCGGAGCAGGTCCTCCGGCACGGTGGCGGCCTCGGAGTCGAAGCGGCGCCGTCGCTCGAGGCTGGACTCCACGCCGCCGAGGCTCGTCGCCGGCACCCAGAGCCGGACCGCGGCGGCGATGGCGTCGGCCCCCGCGCGGCCACCTCTCGGCCGCAGCGTGATGATCGAGCCGTAGCCCGTCATCTGGGCCGTGGCCCGCTCGTGCTGCGGGTGGGTGGGCAGCGAGGGGTGGCCGACCGCGACGACGTCGGGGTGCTCGGCGAGCCGGCGCGCCAGCTCCGCGGCGTTCTCCTGGGCGCGCTCCACCCGCAGCGGTAGGGTGCGCAGCCCGCGGAGCGCGAGCCAGGTCTCCCACGGCCCGGCCACCGCCCCGCCGATGTCGCGGCGCAGCCGCAGCTCGTCGTAGAGCTCGCGCGCGCTGGTGAGGACCGCGCCGAGGATGACGTCGGAGTGACCCGCGAGGTACTTGCTCACCGAGTGGACGACGACGTCCGCGCCCAGCTCCAGCGGCCGCTGTGCGAGCGGGGTGGCAAAGGTGTTGTCGACGACGACGAGGGCGCCGGCGGCGTGGGCGGCGGCGCTCACCGCCCGGATGTCGGCGATCTCGAGCATCGGGTTGGTCGGTGTCTCGAGCCAGACCAGCGACGTCGGCCCGCCGGCGATCGCGGCGAGGACCGCGTCGGTGTCGGCGATGTCGACCTCGACGACGTCCACGCCGCTGCGCTCCCCGAGGCGGTGGGCGGCGACGAGGGCCGCGTGGTAGGCGTGCCGCGGCACGACGAGCCGGCTGCCCGGGCGGGTGAGCTCGAGGGCGGCGCTGACAGCTGCCATGCCCGAGGCGAAGACCAGGCCCGGCTCCGCGGCGCGCTCCAGACCGGCGAGCACCTCCTCCAGCGGCTCCCACGTCTCGGTTCCCAGCCGCGTGTACACCGCGTCGCCCGGCCGGACCTCACCGCGGCCGACGTAGGTCGAGGAGAGGACGACCGGCGGGTTGACCGGTGCGCCGTCGTCCCGCGCCGGGCGGCCGGCGACGACGGCGTAGGTGGCGGGGGTGAGCTGGGTGCTGGGGAAGGGGTGCTGGTCAGTCACCTCCCTAGGTTATGTCGAGGCCCGCGGACCCCCGTCCGAGGTCTGTCGAGGGCCGGGGACCCCGGTCCCAGGTCATGTCGAGGCCCGGCACCCCGGTCCGGCGGGTTGCGGCGGAGCCGGAGCGGGCCCGCAGGTAGTCTCACGGGCGATGAATGCTTCGAGCCAGCCCGACCAGCCCTCGCGCCGCATCCGGCTGGCGCTCGTCTTCGGCGGCCGCAGTGGCGAGCACGGCATCAGCTGCGCCACGGCCGCCGGTGTGCTGCGCGCACTGGACCGTGACCGCTACGACGTCGTGCCGATCGGCATTACGCCCGCGGGTCAGTGGGTCCTCGCGCCGGACGACCCGGAGGCGCTCTCCCTCCACGGGACGGAGCTGCCCGAGGTGCGGCCGGCGGACGCCGACGTCGTCCTGCCGATGTCGGAGACGAGCCGCGACCTCACGGTCACCGAGCCCGGCCGCCCGCCGCGCAGCCTGGGCGAGGTCGACGTCGTCTTCCCGGTGCTCCACGGCCCGTTCGGGGAGGACGGCACGCTCCAGGGCCTGCTCGAGCTCGCGCAGATCCCCTACGTCGGCTCCGGTGTGCTCGCCTCGGCGGTGGGGATGGACAAGCACTACATGAAGGTCGTCCTCGCCGGGCACGGCCTGCCGGTGGGGCGCTACACCGTCATCACCCCGCGCCAGTGGCGCGCCGACCGCGGCGCAGCGACGGACGCCGTCGAGAGCCTCGGCTTCCCGGTGTTCGTCAAGCCCGCCCGCGCCGGGTCGTCCCTCGGCATCTCCAAGGTCGAGCGGCTCGAGGACCTCGAGGCCGCCGTCGCCGTCGCCCAGCGGCACGACCCGAAGGTCATCGTCGAGGCGGCCGTCGCCGGCCGGGAGATCGAGTGCGCCGTGCTGGAGGGCCGCGGCGACGCGCCCCCACGCACCGCGCTGCCGGGGGAGATCGCGGTCACCGGCCACGAGTTCTACGACTTCGAGTCCAAGTACATCGACGCCGAGCACGTCCGGCTCAGCTGCCCGGCCGACCTGCCCGAGGAGGTCACCGAGCAGGTGCGGTCGCTCGCGGCGCAGGCCTTCGAGGCGCTCGGCTGCGAGGGGCTGGCGCGCGTGGACTTCTTCGTCGGTGACACCGGCACGGTGACCATCAACGAGGTCAACACCATGCCCGGGTTCACGCCCTACTCGATGTACCCGCTCATGTGGGAGCGCAGCGGGCTGAGCTACCCCGAGCTGGTCGACGAGCTCGTCCAGCTCGCCCTCGAGCGGCCGATCGGACTGCGCTGACGGCGGCGGGCTGACCACGGCGGCGGCCGGCCATGACCACGGCAGCGACCGACTGACCGCGGCGGCCGGCCATGACCACGGCAGCGGCCGACTGGCCGCGGCGGCGAGCGCGCCCGACCGCTGCCGGGCGACGTCGGTGGCACCGGGCAGCCCGGTGCCACCGTGACCGTCAGTAGCGCAGGATCGCGCCGATGCCCTCGGGCAGCCCGGCGTCCTCAACCACGGTCACCTCTCCACCGGCCGCCAGGGTGGCCCGGGCGGTGAGGTCGAGCAGCTCGGCGTCCGCCCACTCGGTGTCGGTCCCGAGGTGGACGAGCGTCGGCTCGGTGATGGAGCCCCAGCGCGGCACGGCCTCGTCGACGACGAGCTCGGCCACCCGGCCGGAACGCGCCGCGCGCTCGACGGCCGCCGGGTCGGTCGTGGCCAGGCCGGTGCCGAGCAGCCCGCGGAGGCGGGAGAGTGCGGCGGCCCGGCGACGGTCCCGCAGCCCGGAGATGATCGGCCAGGTGAGCTCGTGGAGCTCCTGCTCGCTGAGGTCGTCGCAGTGGCGGTCCACCGTCTCCTCGAGCACGTGCGGGTAGGAGGTGAGCTCGCGGAACGCGGCGACCGTGTGCGGCAGCCCGGCGAGCACCATCGGCAGGTCGCGGTCGCGCAGCACGTCCTTCAGGCCGTCGTCGACCTCGCGCAGGAAGCGCTGGACGGCGTCCTCCTTCGGGTCGCTCGCGCCGTGGCCGAAGAACACGGCCCGGCCCCGGCGGCCGCCGACGAGCGCCCGGGCCACGGGGGAGGGGCGGCCGGCGGGTACGGTGACGACCTCCTCCACGCTGCTCGGCACGTCGGGCAGCTCGACCGGCTCCAGACCGTGGCGGCCGCCCTGGAACAGCCGCACCTGGTCCTGGCTCAGGGTGAGGACGAGGTAGTGCTCCCGGCCGCCGAGCAGGCGCAGGAGCGGGGCGAAGACGAAGCGGTCACCCACGGTGACGGCGGTGGGCAGCGCCCGAGGGACGCGGTAGGCGCGGGCCTCGTCGGTGGAGAGGAACAGCGCCAGGCCCTCGCTCATGTGGCTCCACGCCAGGGCGTCGTTCTGCAGCTCGCGCCCGGGCCGGAGCAGCTCGTCGATCTCGGGACGGCGCAGGCCCTCGGCGGCCAGCGCGTCCTCCGCCCGGGAGAGCAGGTTCTTGAGCATGAGCGCGTCGGCGTCGGTGTCGCCGCCGCGCCGGTGGGTGGGGAGGAACACCGAGACGCACGCCCCGGTTCCTTCGACTCGGGCCAGCTCTGCCACGTCGTTACGGGTCAACAGGTCCATTGGGGAGACCTCCGTTCCAGTAGGGGACTCTCCTTCGACCGTAACCACGGTCCCGCCCGGAAAACCGGGCGAAAGGTCCCCTCCGGCGGTCTCAGTACACGTCGTCGACGCCCACGCACTCCCGCTCGACGGCAGTGCGCTCCACCGCCGAGGCGAGCTCGACGAGCACCGCGGTGGGCTGGTCCCCGCCGCGCTCGGCCGGCACGACCACCTCCACCGCGGGTACCCGGCCGTAGGTGATGAAGGTCCAGGCGCCGCTGTCCCGCCGGCCGTGCTCGGGGACGAGCTCGTCGTCGCTCTCCAGCGCGAGCCAGTCCACCGAGGTCTCGCCGGACTCCACGGTGATGCACCGCTCGGTGCTCGGTCCCGGCACCTCGACGCCGCAGCGCAGCGTGATCGGCGGCTCGCCCCACGCCGCCGTCGCCTGGCTGGTGATCGACCGCTCCTCGCCGTCGGCGAGCACCCCGGGCAGCGCCTGGAGCACCTCGCCGCACACCGGGTCCGAGGCGTGCGGACCGGGCGGGACGTTGACGGGCGCGGCGCACCCCGCCAGGATCGCCACGGCCAGCACACCGAGCACACGTCGTCTCACGACGTTCACCGTAACCCGTCCTGCGGCCCTGCCCGGACG
>NZ_CALGNQ010000225.1 GCF_937958535.1 uncultured Georgenia sp.
GGCCCCGGGGAGGGACGGACCGGCTGCTCGGGGAGCTGCGGGGTCACGCGGCGGGTGTCGCCGGCGGGCTCCGCAGTCTCGCGCGGGGTGCGCGCATGGGAGCGGGCCGCCGCCTCCTGCTGCCGGGCCGCCTCGATCGCCGCGGCGCGGGCGAGCTCCTCCTCGCGGCGCCGCCGCTCCTCCTCCAGGGCCTCCTGCCGCTGCCGCTCGAGCTCGGCCGTCGTGCCGCGTTGCTCGGCGAGCTGGGTGATGAGGCTCTCGCGTCGGTCGGCCGACAGTGCGAGCTGCGTCTCGGCGCTCGCCGCGGCGTCGCGGGCCTCGGCCGCTGCGGCGGCGAGGGCCTCGGTGGCCGCCTCCTGCTCCTGCGCCGCCTCGTCCGCGCGGCGCTGGAACGTCGTGGCGACGAGCTCGGCGGCCTGGAAGCGCTGGAGCGCCTCGTCCGCGCGGGTGCCGATGCGGTCGGTGAGGGTGGCCCGCTCCATGGCGTTCTCGAAGCTGTCCGCCGAGAGCAGCGGCTCGATCGGCCCGAGCGCGCCGGGTCCGGAGCGGTAGGCCGCCATCGCGATCCGCCCGATCTCCGTGCGCTGCTGCTCGACCTCCTGCTGGGCCTCGTCGGCGGCCGCGCGGGCCTCCTCGGCGCGATCGGTGGCGGCATCGAGCGCCGCCTGGGCGGCGAGGAAGTCCTCGTTGGCCACCTGGGCGCGGACGGTGGCCTCCTCGAGCTGGGTGGCCAGACGGGCCAGCTCCACCTCGAGCTCGGCGATGCTCGCCTCGGTGCGGCCCTCCGCCGCGCGCGCCGCCGCGATGTCCTCCTCGCTCGGCGGCTCCGCGGTGGCGGCGCTCACGAGCACCCCGCCCGAGAGCGCGAGCACAGCAACGGACAGCACGGCGTACCGCCGCCGGTGGACCCAACTCACAGTGCCTCCTTCGCCGCCCCGAACCAGAGCGCCCCGGCTCACGCTAGCGCGTCGAACCACAGAAGAAAACACCAGTCACACCAGTCACAGAAGTCACACGCCTGTAACTCCCCGCCTCATCGCTTGGCATCGATCGGTCGGAGCACGTCCGTTCACGGGGGCTGAAGGGACGTTCATTGACCGATCGATCGGGCGGCAACGGCGCAGACCCACGGCGGTGGGCCCGACGCCCCCTGCGCCCGCGCCACAGCCGCCATAACCTGGAGGTATGCGCCGCAGGAGGTACGCCGACCGCACCGAGGCCGGCCGGGTGCTCGCCCAGCAGCTGGGCGAGTACGCCGACCGGGACGACGTCGTGGTCATCGGGCTGCCGCGCGGCGGGGTCCCGGTGGCGGCCGAGGTGGCTGCCGCGCTCGGGGCACCGCTCGACGTCGTTGTCGTGCGCAAGCTCGGGCTGCCCCGCCAGCCGGAGCTGGCCATGGGTGCGATCACCGCCGTCGGGTCGACCGTGACCGTGGTCCGCAACGACGGGGTCGTGCGGCACGCGCGGGTGAGCGAGGAGGACTTCGCGGCCGTCCTCGCCGCGGAGACCGCCGAGCTGCGCCGCCGGGAGAAGCTCTACCGCGGCGACAACCCGCCGGTGCCGGTCGCGGGGAAGGTCGTCATCGTCGTCGACGACGGCCTGGCCACCGGCGCCTCCATGCGCGCCGCGCTCGCGGCACTGCGCAGCCAGGAGCCGTCCCGTCTTGTCGTCGCGGTCCCCGTCGGGGCGGCCGACACGTGCGCGTCCCTCGAGGCCGACGACGTCGTCTGTGCGTGGGTCCCCGAGCGCTTCACCGCCGTCGGCCAGGCATACGCCGACTTCGGACAGACGACCGACGACGAGGTGCGCCGCCACCTCGACCGCGCGGCCGGCCGGCCATGAGCACCACCGAGGAGATCGACGTCGGCACCACCCGGCTGGCGGCGGACGTCACCGTGCCCCACCGGCCCCGCGGCGTCGTCGTCTTCGCCCACGGCTCCGGCTCCAGCCGCCGCAGCCCGCGGAACCGGCAGGTGGCCGCGGCCCTGTGCGAGGCCGGGTACGCCACCGTCCTGCTGGACCTGCTCAGCGCCGAGGAGGCCGCGACCGACGCACGCACGGGGCACCTGCGCTTCGACATCGGGCTGCTCGCCGAGCGCCTCACGGCGGCCGTCGACCGGTGGGTGGCCCGGCACGGGACCGACCTGCCGGTGTTCACCTTCGGTGCGAGCACCGGTGCCGCTGCCGCGCTCCGCACCGCCGCGGACCGGCCGGTGACCGGCGTCGTGTCCCGGGGCGGCCGCCCCGACCTCGCGGGAGAGGCGCTCACCCGCGTCCAGGCGCCCACGCTGCTCGTCGTCGGCGGCGCAGACCTGCAGGTGCTCGAGCTCAACCGGCAGGCCGCCGCCCGGATGCGGGCACCGGTCGAGCTCGCCGTCGTCCCCGGCGCCGGCCACCTGTTCGAGGAGCCGGGTGCGCTCGCCGAGGTGGTCCGACTGACGCTCGCCGCGCTGGACGCGTGGACGGTGCCGAACCAGTGACTCTTCCATCTGTCCACCCCTGTCCGCACTGTGGACACACCCCCTGGGTCCGTCCGCCCAGCGAGACACGGCTTCTCGTCGCCGAGGACGCTCCCTACGCTCGCGGCATGAGTCGTCGAATGTGCACCTGACCGCCGCGCACGTTCGCATGCCCTCGCCGCACTCGGCGCCAGGCCCGCCGTGCGCAGTCCCCCTCCGCGGGAACGGCGTGACGGCCAGGGAGCCGGCTCGCCCCCGCTCCCCCCGACCTGGAGACACACCATGACCGAGTCCACCTGGTCCTTCGAGACCAAGCAGATCCACGCCGGCCAGCAGCCCGACCCCGCCACCGGAGCCCGGGCGCTGCCGATCTACCAGACGACCTCCTACGTCTTCGAGAACGCCGAGCAGGCTGCCAACCGCTTCTCCCTCGCCGAGGTCGGCCCGATCTACACGCGGATCACCAACCCGACCCAGGCTGCCGTCGAGGACCGCATCGCCGCGCTCGAGGGCGGTGTGGGCGGCCTGCTCGTCGCCTCCGGCCAGGCCGCCGAGACCTTCGCCATCCTCAACATCGCCGAGGCCGGCGACCACGTCGTGGCCAGCCCGAGCCTCTACGGCGGCACCTACAACCTGCTGCGCCACACCCTGCCGAAGTACGGGGTCGAGACCACCTTCGTCAGCGACCCGGACGACCCGCAGGCGTGGCGCGACGCGGTCCGCCCGAACACCAAGCTCTTCTTCGCCGAGACGATCCCCAACCCCAAGCAGGACGTCCTCGACATCGAGACCGTCGCCGGGATCGCGCACGAGGCCGGCGTCCCGCTCGTCGTCGACAACACGGTGGCCACGCCGTACCTCATCCGGCCGCTCGAGCACGGCGCGGACATCGTCGTCCACTCGGCGACGAAGTACCTCGGCGGGCACGGCAACTCGATCGCCGGTGCCATCGTCGACGGCGGCACCTTCGACTGGTCCGCCGCCCCGGAGCGGTTCCCGAACTACAACACGCCCGACCCGAGCTACAACGGGCTGGTCTACAAGGACCTGGGCGCCCCCGCGTTCATCCTCAAGGCGAGGGTGCAGCTGCTCCGCGACATCGGTGCCGCCGTCTCGCCGTTCAACGCCTTCCTCATCGCCCAGGGCATCGAGACACTGTCCCTGCGCATGGAGCGGCACGTGGCCAACGCCCAGCGGGTGGCCGAGTACCTCGAGGCCCAGGAGCAGGTCACCTCGGTCGGCTACGCCGGGCTGCCCTCCTCGCCCTGGTACGAGCGGGCGAAGAAGTACGCCCCGCGCGGCGCGGGTGCCGTCCTCACCTTCGAGCTCGCGGGCGGCTACGAGGCGGGGATCGCGTTCGTCGACGCCCTCGAGCTGCACTCGAACGTCGCCAACATCGGCGACGTGCGCTCGCTGGTGATCCACCCGGCGTCCACGACCCACTCCCAGCTCGACGAGGAGGCCCTCGCCGGTGCCGGCGTGAGCCCGGGCCTCGTGCGTCTCGCCGTGGGCCTGGAGCACATCGACGACATCATCGCCGACCTCGAGAAGGGTCTGCGCGCCGCCTCGGCGGTGTCCCAGGCGACCGCCGCCGTCGGGGGCGAGCAGCAGCCGTGACGCTCGAGAGGCGCACCTGGACCGCGGTGGCGGGCGAACCCGCCCCCCACCGCGTCCGGGCGCGCGTGGCCCCCGAGGACATCCCGGCCACCGGGGCGTGGCGGCCCGAGCACGGGCCGGGCAACCGCTCCTTCGTCGACATCGGCGCACTCCACCTCGAGGCCGGCGGCCGGCTGCCGGAGGTCGTCCTCGCCTACGAGACCTGGGGGCAGCTCAACGAGACCCGGGACAACGCCGTGCTCGTCTGCCACGCGCTGACGGGCGACTCCCACGTCACCGGCCCGGCCGGGCCGGGACACGTCACCGCGGGCTGGTGGTCGACGATCGTCGGCCCCGGCAAGGCGATCGACACCGACCGGTGGTTCGTCGTCGCGGCGAACGTCCTGGGCGGCTGTCAGGGCTCCACCGGCCCCTCCTCCTCCGCGCCGGACGGCACCCCGTGGGGCAGCCGCTTCCCGAGCATCACCATCCGCGACCAGGTCGCCGCCGAGCTCGAGCTGACCGACCGGCTCGGCATCGAGCGGTGGGCGCACGTCGTGGGCGGTTCGATGGGTGGGCAGCGGGTCCTGGAGTGGGCGGTCACCGCACCCGACCGGGTGCGTTCGATCGCGGTCATCGCCTCCGGCGCCCAGTCCACGGCGGACCAGATCGCCTGGGGCCACGCGCAGATCTCCGCCATCGAGCTCGACCCGAACTTCCGCGGCGGCGACTACTACGGTGCCCCGCCCGGGCACGGCCCGCACGCCGGGCTCTCGCTCGCGCGGCGGATCGCGCACACGACGTACCGCAGCGCCGAGGAGCTGGAGACGCGCTTCGGCCGCCTCCCACAGCACGCCGAGGACCCGATGCTCGGCGGCCGCTTCGCCGTCCAGTCCTACCTCGACCACCACGGCACCAAGCTCGCGCTGCGCTTCGACGCGAACAGCTACCTCTCCCTGACCCGGGCGATGCTCACCCACGACGTCGGCCGGGACCGGGGCGGGGTCGAGGCGGCGCTGGCGGAGGTCACCGCGGACACGCTCGTCATCGCGGTCGACTCCGACCGGCTCTTCCTCCCGCGCGAGTCGGAGCGGATCGCCGCCGCCGTCCCCGGCGCGGGCCCGGTGCGCTACGTCCACTCCCCCTACGGGCACGACGGGTTCCTCATCGAGCACGAGCAGATGAGCCGCCACCTGGGCACCTTCCTCGAGCAGGTCGCCGCGCGCATCTGACCGCTGGGCCTCCGGGCCGGTTGCGGGCACGATAGGCGGGTGGCCAGCATCCCGTTCCTCCGGTCCGCGCGTGCGGGCGAGCCCACCGCACCGTCCACGACGTCCGCCCCGTCGGCGCCGACCGCCGCGGACGCCGGGGAGCTCGACCCCGACGCCGCCCTCGCCGACCTCCCCGTCGCGCCGGTGGGCGCGTGGGGACCGGACGTGCTCGGCGACGGCTTCACCGCCCGGACGGTCGAGCTGCTCCCCGACGAGGACGGCGACGTCGTCGCGACCGTCGTGCGCTACCGGCCCGAGGACGACCCGGAGGTGGAGCGAGTCGTCGCGCCGCGGTTCGTCATGCTCTACCTCCACGGGTGGAACGACTACTTCCACCAGCGGGAGCTCGCCCGCCACTGCGCGTCGCTCGGGGCGGCGTTCTACGCCCTCGACCTGCGCCGCTACGGACGCAGCCTGCGGCCCGGGCAGCCGCGCGGCTACGTCGAGTCGCTGTCCACCTACGACGAGGACATCCACGCGGCGCGCGACCTCATCCGCGCCGACCACCCGGACCTCGGCGACATCGTCCTCATGGGGCACTCGACCGGTGGTCTCACGGCGGCGCTGTGGGCGCACCGCCACCCCGGCGCGCTGCGCGCCCTGGTCCTCAACGCGCCGTGGCTCGAGCTGCAGGGCTCGTGGCTGGTGCGCACGCTCGGCCAGCCGGTGATCGAACGGCTCGCGAAGTACCAGCCGCGGGCCGCTCTGCCGCTGCGCGAGCTCGGCTTCTACAGCCGGGTGCTGCGCGGCAGCGCCGCCGAGGACGCGGCCGCCGACCCCGAGGAGACCGGGGACGCGCTGCCGGAGCCGACCCCCCAGGAGCTCACCGACCCGGCGGTCACCGGGTGGCCGATCGAGTGGGCGTGGCGGACCAGCCCGAGCGCACCGATCCGCCCCGGGTGGCTCGCCGCCGTGCTCGCCGGGCACTCGCAGGTGGCGGCCGGGCTGAGGATCGACTGCCCGGTGCTCGTCCTGGTGTCGCAGGCCTCGCTGCTCGCGTCGCGCTGGTCGGAGGAGATGCGGCGCACGGACACCGTCATCGACGTCGAGCTCACCGCCCGGCGGGCGCTCGGTCTCGGCCCGCACGTGACGATCGTCCGGGTGCAGGACGCCATCCACGACGTCCTGCTCTCCCCCGCCGCGGTCCGCGGCCGCGCCTACCGGGAGCTCACTCGGTGGCTGCGCGCCTACGCCGTGCCCGGCGTCTGACCCCGGTGACGGGGCCGCTCTGGTCGGTGCGCCGACCGGGACGGTCCCGCAGGGCACGCAGCTCCTCGCGGGCCTCGCGCAGGCTGGGCCCGTGCTCACCGAAGCGCCACGCGCTCCACGGGTCCGCCGGCACCCGGCCCCGGGCGACCGCGGCGGCGGCCTCCTCCGGGGCGCTGAACCGCTCCTCCCCGACGACGATGCGCCCCTCGGGCAGGAGGGTCGCCTCGTGGCGCTGGCCGTCGTGCACCCACACCAGCGGCGTGGGGCCGCCGAGGCTGGCGCAGATGCGGCGGAACTCCTCCTCCCCCTCCGCGGCGGCGGGGGTGTCGGCCGGGGCCTGCGGGGTCTGCGGCGCGGGGCGTGCGGCGGGTGCGGCGACGTCCAGGCTCGCGCCCGGCACCGCGGCCGGCGCCGAGGGCGGCGGTGGGACGGCACCCGCGGAGCTGCCGAGCGTCTGCTCCAGCGCCGCGGCGGCCCGGGCAGGCAGCAGCCAGGGCAGCGGGGCGACGTGCGCGGTGACCTCGGCGACGTCGAGGAAGAGCCGCCCGTTGGACATCGTCCGCACGACGAGCTGGTGGACGACGACACCCGCCCCGGCGAGCGCGTCGAGCGCCAGCCGGACGTCGTCGTCGATGTGGGCGGCGACCACGTGGACGCGGGAGGCGACCGCGGTGCCGACCGGCTGGGACTCGCGGAAGGCGTTCCAGTCCCGGCGGAAGGCGCCGACCCCGCTGGGGTAGCTGCGGGCGACGTCGATCCAGCCGCGCTGGCCGCAGCGCCCGGCCCGGCCCAGTGCGGCGACCAGGCTGCGGGCGTCGAGGCGGTCGAGCACCTCGATGCTCACGACGTTGCCCACCGGGTCCATCGCGGTGAGCCGCGGGGTGCCGTCGTCGTCGTGCCAGGTCACCGGCAGGACCGGGAGCCGGAGGATCTCCAGCACCTGGGTCCGCACGGCCTCGAGAACCGCGGGCTCCACCGGGTCGGTCACGGCATGGCCGACCTGCGCCGGGATGAGTTGGCCGGCCTCGAACTCGAACAAGGGCATACGGAACTGACCTGAACTCTCTCAGCGGTGGGGTAGGCAGACATCTTCTCATGTCGACCACGCGGCGCCCAGGGCCCGGCGGGCGCCGCGGACGGCCTACCGCTCGCCGGTGAGGAGCTGGGCGAGGTGGATGCCGCGGCGCCCGGCGAGCTGCTCGGCCTGGGTGCGGCAGGAGAAGCCGTCGGCGAGGTAGACGGTCTGCGGCCCGGCCTCCCGGAGCGCCGGCAGCAGGGCGTTCTCGGCGACCTGGACCGAGACGTCGTAGTGGCCCTTCTCCATGCCGAAGTTCCCCGCGAGGCCGCAGCATCCGGCGAGCCGGGTGACCGTCGCGCCGGCGCGGGCGAGGACCGCGGCGTCGGCGTCCCAGCCCATGACCGAGTGGTGGTGGCAGTGCGGCTGGGCGACGACCTCGACGCCCTCGAGCGAGGGCGGCTGCCAGGCCTCGCCGGGGCCGAGCGGCTCGGGGGCGGTGAGCAGCTCGGCCAGGGTGTAGGTGCCCTCGGCGATCATCCGGGCGCGCGGGTCCTCCGGGAAGAGGTCGACGAGGTCAGAGCGCAGCGTCGCGGTGCACGAGGGCTCGACGCCGATGATCGGGACACCGTTCGCGGCGAACGGGGCGAGCACGGACATCGTCCGCTCGAGCTGACGGCGCGCGCCGTCGATCTGGCCGGTGGAGATCCAGGTGAGCCCGCAGCACGCGGCGTCCTGCGGGACGAGGACCTCGTAGCCGGCCTCGCGCAGCACCCGCACCATCGCCCGCGCGCCCGCGCCGTCGAGCGCCTCGGAGAAGGTGTCGGCCCACAGGAGGACCTGCCGATCGGCCGGGTGCGTGTCCGCGGCGGCACCGGCGGGCCGGCTACGGCCGTCGGTGGGGGTGTCGGGCCCGGTGGGGTCGACGGCGGCGAGCCCCCGGGCGGTGGGTGCGCGCCGCGCGGCGACGTCCGGGCGGCCCCCGGCCCAGCGGGAGAAGCGCTCGGTGCTGAAGGTGACCATCTGCCGGCGGGTGTCCATCCCGCCGAGGGCCATGACGGCCCTCGCCACCGGGCGGCGGCCGAGCACGGCGTTGACGAGACGGGCGACGGCCGGGACGCGGGTGATGAGCCGGGCCCAGCGCGGCAGCTGCCCGAGCGCGTAGTGGGTGACCGGCCGGACGCGTCCGCGGTAGCTGCGGTGGAGGATCTCGGACTTGTACCGCGCCATGTCGACCCCCGCCGGGCAGTCGCTGGAGCACGCCTTGCACGAGAGGCACAGGTCGAGGGAGGCGTGGACGGCGGGGCTGCGGACGTCGGTGACGAGGCTGCCGTTGGCCAGCTCCTGCAGGATGCGGGCACGCCCCCGGGTGACGTCCTTCTCATCCCTCGTCGCCTGGTATGAGGGGCACATGAAGCCGCCCGCGGCGGAGTTGTCCGCGCGACACTTCCCCACACCGGTGCAGCGGTGGACGGCGGTGGTGAGGTCCCCGCCGTCCTCGTGGAAGGTGAACCCGCCGGCGACGGGCAGCAGCGGCTTGGCGTAGGGGCGACGCAGGTCGGCGGTGAGCGGCTGGGGACGCACGAGGACGCCGGGGTTGAGGTTCTCGGCCGGGTCGAAGAGGGTCTTGACCTGGCCGAAGAGGTCGATCATCCCGGGTGAGTACATGAGCGGCAGCAGCTCGCTGCGGGCGCGGCCGTCCCCGTGCTCCCCGGAGAGCGACCCGCCGTAGGAGGTGACGAGCTCGGCGGAGGCGACCAGGAAGTCCCGGGTGGGGGCGATGCCCTCCGGGCTGTCGAGGGGCATGTCGATCCGCACGTGCATGCAGCCGTCACCGAAGTGGCCGTACAGGAGCCCGTCGACCCCGTGGTCGGCCATGAGCGCCTCGAAGTCGCGCAGGTAGGCGCCGAGCTTCTCCGGCGGGACGGCGGCGTCCTCCCAGCCCGGCCAGCCCTGGGCCCCGGAGGGGGTGCGTCCGCCCAGGCCGGCGCCGTCGGCGCGGATCCGCCACAGCGCGTCGGCCTGTGGGCCGGCCGGGACGACGGCGACGGCACTCGTGCCGGCGTCCTTGGCGAGCCGCCGGGCGCGGGCGAGGGCGTCGTCGTCGTTCTCCCCACCCACCTCGACGAGCAGCCACCCCTCCCCCGGCGGCAGCTCGGGGACCGCCTGGGGGCCGTGGTGGCGGCGGACGATGTCGACGAGGCGCGCGTCGATCCCCTCGACGGCGAGCGGCTCGTGGGCGAGGAGGGCCGGCACGGCGTCGGCGGCATGGGCCATGTCGGGGTAGCCGAGCGCGACGAGCACCGGGGCGGAGGGGATCTCGACGAGGTCGACGGTGGCGCCGAGGACGGTGACGAGGGTGCCCTCCGTGCCGACGAGCATCTTCGCCAGGTCGGCGCCGTTCTCCGGGAGCAGGTGCTCGAGGCTGTAGCCGGAGACCTGGCGCTTGAAGCGCCCGAGCTCGGTGCGGATGGGCGCGAGGTTCGCCTGGACGAGCTTCTCGAGCCCGGGGACGACAGCGAGGTCTCCCCTGCCCGCCGTGAAGGCACGGCCGGTGCCGTCGACGACGTCGAGGGCGGCCACGTTGTCCGCCGTGCGGCCGAAGGCCACCGCCCGCGGTCCGCAGGCGTTGTTGCCGATCATCCCGCCGAGGGTGGCCCGGTTCTGGGTCGAGGGGTCGGGGCCGAAGCGCAGGCCGTGGGGCCGGGCCGCACGCTGCAGGTCGGACATGATGACGCCCGGCTCGATCCGGGCGGTGCGCGCCTCGGGGTCGATCTCCAGGATGCGGTTGACGTGCCGGGAGAAGTCGATGACCACACCGGGGCCGATGGAGTTGCCCGCGATGGATGTGCCCGCGCCCCGGGCGGTGACCGGCACGCCGAGGTGGCGGGCCGTGTCGAGCGCGGCCCGCGCGTCGTCGACGTCCTGGGGGACGACGACGACGTCGGGGACGACCCGGTAGTTCGACGCGTCGGTGGAGTACTGGCCGCGGTAGAGGGCGTCGTCGTGGACCTCACCGTCGATCGCTGCGCGGAGGGCGAAGACGAGGTCGGTACGCGCGTCGGCCGAGATCTGCGGGGCGGGTTCGGTCGTCGTCACGGTTCGATCCTGCCACCTGCGCGGTCTCCAGGTGGAGCCTGTCCGGATGCGGCGTGTGTATGTGTCGGCGACGGGGCGAGGACGCTCGCGTCAGGCGGAGGTCATCCGACGCAGCCGCGGGACGATCTCCTCCCCGTAGAGCTCGATGAAGCGGGCCTGGTCCGGCCCTGGAGCGTGGAAGACGAGGTGCCGGAAGCCGAGGTCCACGTAGCGGCGGATCTGCTCGACGTGCTCGTCCGGGTCGTCGGACACGATCCACCGCGACGCCGCCCGTTCTATCGGCAGCGCGTCGGACAGGCGCTGCATCTCGATGGGGTCCTCGACCCCGACCTTCTCCTCGGGGGAGAGCGCCAGGGCGGCCCAGTGGCGGGTGTCCTCCAACGCCCGCCGCCGGTCCGGGTCGAAGGAGACCTTGACCTCCATGAGCAGGTCGAGGTCGTCGAGCGACCGTCCCGCCTGCTCGACCCCCGTCCGCAGCGCGGGCAGCAGCTTCTCCGAGTAGAGCTCCGGTGCCTTGCCCGACGTCGTGATGAAGCCCTCGCCCTCCCGTCCCGCGAAGCGGGTCGCGATGGGCCCGGAGGCGCCGATGTAGATGGGGACCTGCTGCTCCGGACGGTCGTAGACCGTGGCCTTGTCGGTCCGGTAGTACTCCCCTTCGAAGCTCACCCGCTCGCCGGCCCACAGCTGCCGGATGAGCGCTACGGCCTCACGCAACCGCGCCAGCCGTTCCTTTCCGCCCGGCCACGGGATGCCCAGCGCCGCCTCGTTGAGCGACTCTCCCGTCCCGACGCCGAGGATGATGCGACCGGGGTACAGGCAGCCCAGCGTCGCGAAGGCCTGGGCGATGACCGCCGGGTGGTAGCGGAACGTCGGGGTGAGTACCGAGGTGCCGAGCACGATCCGCTCCGTCCGGGCGCCCACCGACCCGAGCCACGGCAGCGACGCCGGGGCGTGCCCACCGTCGTGCCGCCAGGGTTGGAAGTGGTCGGAGATGAATGCCGACTCGAACCCCGCCTGCTCGGCGAGCACGACGTAGTCGGCCAGCTCTCGGGGGCCGAACTGCTCCGCCGAAGCCTTGTACCCGATCCTCAACAAGGGCACTCCTCAGGGTGTGGGCCGTGCGCTCCGGACAGCGACGCGCACGGCGCGGGTCAGTGCGTACCAGGGCACGCTACCGGTCACTCCACGTGCCGCTCGTCCGGACCGCTGTAGACCGACAGCGGCCGGATGAGTGCGTTCGCCTCGAGCTGCTCCATGATGTGCGCCGTCCAGCCGGTCACCCGGCTGGCGACGAACAGCGGGGTGAAGATCTCCGTGTCGAAGCCCATGAGGTGGTAGGCGGGACCGGAGGGGTAGTCGAGGTTGGGCATGATCCCCTTGCGGGAGACCATCGCGTTCTCCAGCGTGTCGTAGAGCGCCGCGAGGTCGGGCCGGTTGTAGTGCTCGATGAGCGTGTCGAGCGAGGCCTTCATGCTCGGCACCCGCGAGTCGCCCTTCTTGTACACCCGGTGGCCGAAGCCCATGATCTTGCGCTTCTCGGCGAGCGCCTGCTCCAGCCACGCCTCGGCCTTGTCCGCGCTGCCGATCTCGTCGAAGACGTGCATGACCGCCTCGTTCGCCCCGCCGTGCAGCGGGCCCTTGAGTGCGCCGATGGCACCGACGACGGCGGAGTAGAGGTCCGAGAGGGTCGAGGTGATGACCCGGGCGGTGAACGTCGAGGCGTTGAAGGAGTGCTCGGCGTACAGGATGAGGGAGACCCGGAACGCGTCGACGACGACCTTCTCGGGCACCTCCCCGAAGGTCATGTGGAGGAAGTTCTCCGCGTAGCCGAGGTCCTCCCGCGGCTCCACGAGCTCCTTGCCCCACCGGCGGCGCTGGTCGTAGGCCACGACGGCGGGCAGCTGGGCGAAGAGGCGCACGGACTTGGCGAGGTTGGACTCGCGGGAGGAGTCCGCCGTCGTCGCGTCGTTGGCCCCGATGACGCTCACCGCGGTGCGCAGCGTGTCCATCGGGTGGGCGGTGACCGGGACGAGGTCGATCGCGGCCCGGACGTTCTCGGGCAGCGCACGCTGGGCGCGCTCCTCCTGCTCGAAGGCGGCGAGCTGCTCCTTGGTCGGCAGCTCGCCGTGCCACAGCAGGTAGGCGACCTCCTCGAAGCTGCACCGGGCGGCCAGCTCCTGGACGGGGTACCCCCGGTAGAGCAGGGAGTTGGTCTCCGGGTTGACCTTGGAGATCGCCGTCTCGTCGACGACGACCCCGGCCAGCCCCTTGCGGATCTCGGTGGTG
>NZ_CALGNQ010000226.1 GCF_937958535.1 uncultured Georgenia sp.
GCGGTGAGCAGGGCGAGCGCCGCTGCACCGGCGGCCGTCGCACCCCCTGCGCCCGTCGCCGGGAGCGTTCCGCTGCCCGCCTGGGTGGTGGGCTCGGCAGCCGCCGTCGGCTCCTCACCGGGCTCCGGGTCCGTCGGCTCCGAGTCCGACGGCTCCGGGTCGGTCGGCGTCGGGGTGAGGCAGTCAACGACCAGGGTGACCACCGCATAGCGCTGCTCGTCGAACTCCACCACCGCCTCGGTCGGGGTGCAGTCGGCGGCCTCGGCCCGGACTCGGTAGTCCCCGCCGACGACGGTCCACCGGAAGGCGCCGTCCTCACCGACCGTGACGGGGTTGGCGGCCGTGTCCCCCGCGAGCCACTGCGCCCCCTCCGCGACGGCCACGTACTCGCCGTCGTCCCCGCGCTCGAGGGTGACGGTGGCGCCGGCGACCGGCGCGCCCGCGGTGTCGACCACTGTGCCGGTGACGGTGTGGTCCGGGACGGGCAGCAGGAGAACGGTGACGGTGGACTCCTCCTCCGCCACGACCGTGGTGCGCGCCGTGCCGTCCTGGAGGCCGGAGTCCGCCGGCGCGCCGACCCGCACGACATAGTCGCCGGCCTCGATGTCGCCGATGGCGGTACCACCGTCGGTGTCGGTGGCGGGCAGGTCGACGCACGTCTCGGTGCCGTCGCGGCAGACCGTGACGTCGGCGCCCTCGACCGCACTGCCGTCCTCCCACGCCTCGGCCGTGACGGCGAGGCTGCCGAGCGGCGCGGCCTCGAGGACGAAGTCGAGCTCGGTCTCCTCACCCGCGGTGATGGCGGCGGGCTGGGTCGCCGGGGCCAGGCCGCTGCCGATGGCCGGGGTCGCGGTCACCGCATAGTCCCCCACTCGCAGCCCGACGACGGAGTAGGCGCCGTTCGCGCCACTCGTCGTCGTCACGCAGTCCCCACCGGCCGCGGGGCAGGCCCGGACCTCGACCTCCAGGGGCGTGCCTGCCTCGTCGGTCACCGTGCCGGCGAGAACACCCTCCTGGACGAGGTCCTCCCCGCCGAGGTCGAAGACGTAGCGGCCGCGCACATCGGAGTTGCGCGAGCCGGCCGTCAGCGCGTTGGGGCCGCCGTCGACGAGGGCCCCGTTGACGAGGGAGCCGGTGAACTGCTGGAAGGTCCCGGGCTCGCCGGTGCCCGCGGTGTAGCCGACCGCGACCGAGGTGCCGCCCATACCGCCGCTGCCGCCCGAGGCGTCGCCGGTCTCCCAGCCGACGTCGGAGTAGTTGAACTCCAGGCGCACGTCGCCCGCATTGCCGGTGGCAGCACTGCGGTCGGTGACGACGAGCTGGGCACTGATGAGCTTGTCATCGTGTGCGCTGTAGTACCCCACCTCGACCCAGTCGACGCAGAAGGTGGTGTCGTCCCAGCCATAGGTGACGAGTCGGGAGCCGTCGCCGCGGGTGTCGATGTCGGCGAAGAAGGGAGCGATCATCGCGTTCCCGGTCGGGCCGGTGAGGTCCTCGGGGGTGTACTGGCTCAGCCCTCGGTCGAACGTGATGTTGCCGTTGTTGTTCACGAACAGCGACTCGTGCTGCGTGCCGAAGAAGTTGATCGGGAACGGCAGCTCGAGGCGCGTGGAGGAGCCGTCGTCGTTCGCCGGGATGGCGTGTTGACGGCAGATGTCGAGGTCACGGATGGCGTCGGTGGTCACCGCCGCGGCGGGCGCGAGGGACAGTGCAGCGCCGCCGACGGCGAGCACGCCGGTCAGCGCAGCAGGCGAGGGCGGCGCGGTGGAGGCCACGGCGCGGTAGAAGCTCCAGCAAGAGATCTCCTTCGATTCCAGCCTGGGGGCAGGTGCGCGGTGGGGCCCGGCACCCGCCCGGACCGTAGCGATGAACCTCCGGAAGGTCAACGACATGGCAAAGCGCCGGCCGGGAAACTCCCGGCCGGCGCTTCGTGAGACGGTGCGTCAGCGCGCGACGCTGCCCTCGGTGTAGTCGGTGTCGCGGTCCTCGACCCAGGCGAAGAGCTTGCGCAGCTCGCGGCCGGTGGACTCGATCGGGTGCTGCTCGCCCTTGGCGCGCAGCTCCTTGAACTCCGGCGCACCGGCGTCCTGGTCCTTGATGAACCGGTCGGCGAAGGCGCCGGACTGGATGTCGGCGAGGACGGCCTTCATGTTCTCCTTGACCTCCGGGGTGATGACCCGCGGGCCGGAGACGTAGTCGCCGTACTCGGCGGTGTCGGAGATCGACCAACGCATCTTCGCGATGCCGCCCTCGTACATGAGGTCGACGATGAGCTTGAGCTCGTGGAGCACCTCGAAGTAGGCGACCTCCGGCTGGTAGCCCGCCTCGGTGAGGGTCTCGAAGCCGTACTGGACGAGCTGGGAGGCACCGCCGCACAGCACCGCCTGCTCCCCGAAGAGGTCGGTCTCGGTCTCCTCGGTGAAGGTGGTCTTGATCCCCGCGGCGCGCAGGCCGCCGATCGCCTTGGCGTAGGACAGCGCGAGGTCCCAGGCCTTGCCGGAGGCGTCCTGCTCGACGGCGACGATGACCGGCACGCCCCGCCCGGCCTCGTACTCGCGGCGCACGAGGTGGCCCGGGCCCTTGGGGGCGACCATGACGATGTCGTGGCCGGCGCCCGGCTTGATGTAGCCGAAGCGGATGTTGAAGCCGTGGGCGAAGAGGAGCGCGGCGTCGTCCTTGAGGTTCGGCTCGATCTCCTCGGCGTAGAGGCTGCGCTGCACCTGGTCGGGCGCGAGGATGACGACGACGTCGGCACCCGAGACGGCCTCGGCGATGCTGGCGACCTTCAGGCCCTGGTCCTTGGCCTTCGCGGCCGAGGAGCTGCCCTCACGCAGACCGACGGTGACGTCGACGCCCGAGTCGCGCAGGTTGAGTGCGTGGGCGTGCCCCTGGCTGCCGTAGCCGATGACGGCGACCTTCTTCCCGGCGATGACGGACAGGTCGGCGTCGTCGTCGTAGTACAGCTCAGCCACAGTGTTCTCCCTGGGTTAGGTGATGGTTCGGGCCGGCGGTACGGCCGGCACTTGGGACAAGTATGGGGTTCAGGCGGTGCGGACCCGCTCCAGGGCCCGGTCGGTCATCGAGCGCGACCCACGACCGATGGCCACGGTCCCGGACTGGACGATCTCGCGGATCCCGTGCGGCTCCAGGGCGGTGAGGAGCGCCTGGAGCTTGCTGTGCGACCCGGTGGCCTCGATGGTGACGGCGTCCGGGGCGACGTCCACGACGTGCGCCCGGAACAGCTCGACCACCTGGAGCACCGCGGTGCGGGAAGCGTCGTCGGCGCGGACCTTGACGAGCAGCAGCTCGCGCTGCACCGAGGCCTCCGGCTCGAGCTCGACGATCTTGATGACGTTGACGAGCTTGTTGAGCTGCTTGGTCACCTGCTCCAGGGGCAGCTCGGCGGCGTCGACCACGACGGTGATCCGGGAGATCTCCGGGTGCTCGGTGGGGCCGACCGCGAGGGAGTGGATGTTGAAGGCGCGGCGGGCGAACAGGCCGGCGACGCGGGTGAGCACGCCGGGCTTGTTCTCCACCAGCACCGACAGGGTGTGACGGTCACTCATCGAGGTCCTCGCTTCACTCGTCGCGGTCCCACGTGGGGGTCATCCCCCGCGCGTACTGGATGTCGTCGTTGCTCACGCCGGCGGCGACCATCGGCCACACCATGGCGTCGCGGCTGACGACGAAGTCGATGACGACGGGACGGTCGTCGATCTCCATCGCCCGCTTGATGGTGTCGTCCACGTCCGCGACCGTCTCGGCGCGCAGGCCGACGCAGCCGTAGGCCTCGGCGAGCTTGACGAAGTCGGGGATGCGGGCGGTCTGGTGACCGGTGTTGAGGTCGGTGTTGGAGTAGCGGCCGTCGTAGAAGAGGGTCTGCCACTGCCGGACCATGCCCAGGGAGGAGTTGTTGATGACGGCGACCTTGATCGGGATGCCCTCGAGGGCGCAGGTGGCCAGCTCCTGGTTGGTCATCTGGAAGCAGCCGTCGCCGTCGATCGCCCACACGGTGCGGTCCGGCAGGGCGACCTTGGCGCCCATCGCGGCCGGGACGGCGTAGCCCATCGTGCCCAGGCCCCCGGAGTTGAGCCAGGTGCGCGGGTGCTCGTAGCGGA
>NZ_CALGNQ010000227.1 GCF_937958535.1 uncultured Georgenia sp.
GGGGCACCCACCGCACGTGGCGGGTTGCCGACCAGCAAGCCGGGGCTTAGCGCACGAGAGTGCGCACTGGTACTCTGAACCTGACGCTGACGCTAGCCGCGACGCACTTCACGTGTCAACCGACGGACGGTGGCGTGTCGCGACGCGGACACCTGGGGAACCCACCCCGACCCGGGGTCGGGGTGGGGACGAGCTCGACGTCGAGCTCGTGGACCTCTCCCCTAGGCGGGCACCACGTTGACCAGCCTCGGCGCACGCACGATGACCTTGCGGACCTCGCGGTCACCCAGCGCGCGCTTCACCCCGGCGGTCGCCAGGGCGAGCCGCTCGAGCTCGGCCTCGTCGATCGACACCGGGACCTCGAGCTTGTCGCGGAGCTTGCCGGCCACCTGGACGACGCAGGTGACGGTGTCCTCCACCAGCAGCTCGGGGTCGGCCACCGGGAACGGCTCGTAGGTCAGCGACTGCTCGTGCCCCAGCCGCCGCCACAGCTCCTCGGAGATGTGCGGGGCGATCGGGGCCAGCATGAGCAGCAGCGGCTCGACCGCCTCGCGGGGCGTGCGCTCCAGGCCGGTGAGGTGGTTGTTGAGGACGATGAGCCGAGCGATGGCGGTGTTGATCCGCATCGCCGACATCTCCGTCTCGACCTCGTCGATGGTCTTGGCGACCAGCCGGCGGGTCTCCTCGTCAGCAGGGTCGTCGGTGACGACCAGCTCGCCGGTGTGCTCGTCCACGACGTTGCGCCACAGCCGCTGGAGGAAGCGCTGGGAGCCGACGACGGCGCGGGTGTCCCACGGGCGGGAGTCGTCCAGCGGGCCCATCGACATCTCGTACACGCGGAAGGTGTCGGCGCCGTAGGCCTCGTACATCTCGTCCGGCGTGACGATGTTCTTCAGGGACTTGCCCATCTTCCCGTACTCGCGGAAGACCTCCTGGCCCTGCCAGCGGTAGGTCACCTCACCGGAGCCGTCCTCCGCGGCGACCTCCTCGACCTCGTCGGCCGGCACGTACTGGCCGCGGGAGTCGACGTAGGCGTAGGCCTGGATGTAGCCCTGGTTGAAGAGCTTGTGGAAGGGCTCGGAGCTGATGACGTGGCCGAGGTCGTACAGCGCCTTGTGCCAGAAGCGGGCGTAGAGCAGGTGGAGCACCGCGTGCTCGACGCCGCCGACGTACAGGTCGGCGCCGCCGCAGGGCTTGCCCTCGCGCGGACCCATCCAGTACTGCTCGTTGACCGGGTCGACGAGCCGCTGCTCGTTGTTCGGGTCGAGGTAGCGCAGCTCGTACCAGCACGACCCCGCCCAGTTGGGCATGGTGTTGGTGTCGCGGCGGTAGGTCTTCGGGCCGTCACCCAGGTCGAGCTCGACCTTCACCCAGTCCTCGGCGCGGCCCAGCGGGGGCTCGGGCGAGGAGTCGGCGTCGTACGGGTCGTAGGTACGCGGGGAGTAGTCCGGCACCTCGGGCAGGTCGACGGGGAGCATCTCCTCGGGCAGGGCGTGCGCCCGGCCGTCCTCGTCGTAGACGACGGGGAAGGGCTCGCCCCAGTAGCGCTGGCGGGAGAAGAGCCAGTCCCGCAGCCGGTAGGTGGTGCGGGCCTCGCCCAGGCCCTTGGACTCCAGCCAGCGGGTGATGACGGCCTTGGCCTCGTCGGTGGGCAGGCCGTTGAGGGAGATCTCGTCGTTGGCGGAGTTGATCGTCTCGCCGTCACCGGTCCAGGCGCCGCCCTCGAAGTCTGCGGGCGGCTGGACGGTGCGGACGACCTCCAGGTCGTAGGTCTGGGCGAACTCGTAGTCGCGCTCGTCCTCGGCCGGCACCGCCATGATGGCGCCGGTGCCGTACCCCATGAGCACGTAGTCGGCGACGAAGACCGGGACCTGCTTGCCGTTGACCGGGTTGGTCGCGAAAGCGCCGGTGAAGACGCCGGTCTTGGCCCGGCTCTCCTCCTGGCGCTCGGCCTCCGTCTTCGCGGCGGCCTGGGCACGGTAGGCGGCGACAGCCTCGGCCGGGGTGTCGTATCCGCCGGTCCACGACTCCCTGGTGCCCTCCGGCCAGGTGGCGGGGACGGCGTCGTCGACGAGCGGGTGCTCGGGGGCGAGAACCATGAACGTCGCCCCGAACAGGGTGTCGGGGCGGGTGGTGAAGACCTCCAGGGCGAGGTCGGTGGCCCCGCCCTCGGCCTCGCCGGTGCTCACCCGTGACGGCAGCGCGAAGCGGACGACGGCACCCTCGGAGCGGCCGATCCAGTTGCGCTGCATCGCCTTGACCTTCTCCGGCCAGTCGATGTGCTCGAGGTCGTCGACGAGGCGGTCCGCGTAGGCGGTGATCCGCATCATCCACTGCCGCAGGTTGCGCTTGAACACGGGGAAGTTGCCGCGTTCGGAGCGGCCCTCCGCGGTGACCTCCTCGTTGGCGAGCACCGTGCCCAGGCCCGGGCACCAGTTGACCGGTGCCTCGGACAGGTAGGCCAGGCGGTGCTCGTCGAGTGCGGCGGCGCGGGCGTCGGCGTCCATCTCGGCCCACGGCACGCCGGTGGGGGTCGGCCTGCGGCCCGTGGCGAAGGCCTCCTCGAGCTCGCCGATCGGGCGGGCCGCGCCGCGGCCGCCGTCGGGCCGGACGGCGTCCTCGTCGTACCAGGCGTTGTAGAGCTGGAGGAAGATCCACTGGGTCCAGCGGACGTAGTCGGGGTCCGTCGTCGCGAAGGAGCGCCGGTCGTCGTGCGCCAGGCCCAGGCGCCGCAGCTGGCGGCGCATGTTGGCGATGTTCTCCTCGGTGGTGACCCGCGGGTGCTGGCCGGTCTGGACCGCGTACTGCTCGGCAGGCAGGCCGAAGGCGTCGTAGGACAGCGCGTGCAGGACGTTCTTGCCCTTCATCCGCTGGTAGCGGCCGATGACGTCGGTGGCGATGTAGCCCAGCGGGTGCCCGACGTGCAGCCCCTTGCCGGAGGGGTAGGGGAACATGTCGAGCACGTAGAACTTCTCGTCCGACGCCGGACCGGCGAGGTCACCGGCCGGGTTGGGGGCGTGGAAGGTGCCCTCCTGCTCCCAGCGGTCCTGCCACCGCTGCTCGATCTCGCCGGCGAGGCGGGCGTTGTAGCGGAAAGGGGGCTCTGCCGGGACCGCCGAGGCGGACTGCGCGCTGGTGTCGGTGCTCATCAAGGTTCCTCACGGTGGGTACTGGTCGCTCCTGGCATGAGAAAACCTCCCCGCAGGGAGGTGTGCCGCGCTGATGCGGCGCCGTGGCGCCCGCTGAGGTCAGCGCGGCTGCAGAAGGAGGACCCGTCGCGACATGCGCATACCCTACCGCAGCCCCGACCTGCGACGAGGGTGCCGCGGGGTGAGGTCCCCGACGTCGGAGGCGTGAGGACCAGGGATCGGTCGGGGTGCTACCCGGTACCCCGCCGCGGCGTGCGGCGGTCGACTGGAGGCATGACGCAGCTCCCTCCTGGACCCACCGTCCCGTTCCCGCCGGGCACCCCGGGCGGCCCGCCCCCGTCGCCCCCGCCCGGCCCCCCGGGCGGCCCGCCCTCAGCCGGCGGGTTCCCCGGCCGCGCGCCGTGGCCGCCTCCCCCGGTCCGCCGCCGGCGACGCCGGTGGCCGTGGGTCGTGCTGCTCGGTGCCGTCGCGGTCGTGGTGGGCGTCGCCGTCGTGGCCACCCTCGCCTGGCTCGGGGTCATCGGACGTGCCACGGTCGACACCGTCGGGACGGTCCGCTTCGACCAGCCCCTGCACGTCCCCCCGCTCGCCGAGTCGCGGCTCGACGACGCCGGGCGGCGCGTGTTCGACCTCACGGCGCAGCAGGGCACGAGGCAGTTCGTCCCGGGCGGCGCCACCACCCCGACGTGGGGGCTGAACGGCGACTACCTCGGCCCCACCCTGCGGGCGCACCGGGGTGAGGAGGTCGTCGTCCGAATCACCAACGAGCTGCCCGAGACGACGACGATGCACTGGCACGGCATGCACCTGCCACCGGAGATGGACGGCGGCCCGCACCAGACCGTCGCGCCCGGCGAGACGTGGTCCCCGTCGTGGGTCGTCGACCAGCCCGCCGCGACGCTGTGGTACCACCCGCACACGCACGGACTGACGCAGGAGCACGTCGGACGCGGCTTGGCCGGGATGTTCATCCTCGACGACGACACCTCCGGCACGCTCGACCTGCCCTCGGAGTACGGCGTCGACGACATCCCGGTCATCGTCCAGGACCGCTCGATCGACGACGAGGGCCGGGTGACGGGCTCGTCGTTCGGCACGACCGGGCCGCTGGGTGAGGAGCTGCTCGTCAACGGGACGTACGGGCCCTACCTGGACGTCACCACCGAGCGCGTGCGCCTGCGGCTGCTCAACGCCTCGGCGGCGCGCACCTACGCCTTCGCCGCCGACGACGGACGCGACCTCATGCTCGTCGGCACGGACGGCGGGCTGCTCGAGGCCCCGGTCCCCATGGACCAGGTCCAGCTCTCGCCCGGCGAGCGGGCCGAGGTCGTCGTGACCATGAGCCCCGGTGAGCGGGTGGTCCTGCGTTCACTTCCGCCGGACCTCGGCACCGACGGGACGGAGGACCGGTCCGCCGGCGGGCAGGACCGGTTCGACGTGCTCGAGCTGCGCGCGGCCGACGAGCCGGCGCCGTCACCGCCGCTGCCGGAACGGCTCGTCCCGGTACCCCGGCTCGACCCCGCCGCCGATGCCCACCGCACCTTCGACCTGCGCTCCTTCCGGATCAACGGCCGGTCGATGGACATGGACCGCGTGGACCTGGCGGTCACCGTCGACTCGACCGAGGTGTGGGAGGTGCGCAACGTCCACGGCACCCCGCACAACTTCCACGTCCACGACGTGCAGTTCCAGGTGCTCGACGTCGACGGCGCCCCTCCCCCGCCGCAGCTGCGCGGCTGGAAGGACACCGTGTACCTGCCGCCGCACGGGTCGGTGCGGCTCATCATGCGCTTCGAGGACTACACCGACGCGACGGTGCCCTACATGTTCCACTGCCACCTCCTGTGGCACGAGGACCAGGGGATGATGGGCCAGTTCGTCGTCGTGGACGAGGGCGAGGAACCGGACCTCGCCGGGGCGGGCGACGGTGAGCATCACCATTGAGACTCCGGTGCGCGGGCGGGGCAGGCAGGGTCGCCATATGCTCGAAAGCGTTCCAGCAACAGTCGTCGTGGTGCCCTCGCGCCACGGGAAGGAGAGAGCACATGGCAGCCAAGCCGTCGGAGAAGGTTGTCGCCGGCCTCCAGGAGAGCCTCGTCGACCTCATCGACCTGTCGCTCCAGGCCAAGCAGGCGCACTGGAACGTCTACGGCTCCCACTTCCGTTCCGTGCACCTCCAGCTCGACGAGGTGACCGACGAGGTCCGGCTCGCCGCCGACGACGTCGCCGAGCGTCTCGTGGCGATCGGTGGCGAGCCGGACGGGCGGGCCGCGACCGTGGCGAGCTCCTCGCAGGTGGACGCGATCTCGGCCGGCCGCCTGGCCGACGACAAGGTGATCCGTCAGTTCGAGGAGCGCCTGCAGGCCACCGCCGACCGGATCAAGGGGCACCTCGACGGGATCGAGGACGAGGACCCGCTGACCCACGACCTCCTGGTCGGGATCGCGACCGGCCTGGAGAAGCAGGCCTGGATGTTCCGCGCGGCCGCCGGGGAGGTCTGACCGCACCCGGGGGCCTGACCGGGAGACGTCCCGCACAGTTGCAGGCGCAGGTCCGCCTGCACCACGCCCAGCTCGACGGGCCGGCGCCACCTCAGGGTGCCGGCCCGTGTCGCTGCACGGGTCGGTGTGCTGGGCCGACCAGCCTCGGCCGGCCTCAGCGGAAGCGCTGGACAGCCAGCGGCGCGGCCTGCGCGATCGCCCGCACCGTCGGGTGCTGCTCCTCTCCCGCGAGCAGGTTCGCCAACGGCCCGGTCGCCACGACAGTGCCCTCGGCGAGGAAGTGGACGTGCCGGCAGGTCCGCTGGACGAGCTCCAGGTCGTGCGAGACCAGGACGACCGCGGTGTCGAGCTCGGCGATCATCGGCGCGAGCCGGCGGGTGAGGTCGGCGCGGGCCTGCGGGTCGACGGCGGTGAGTGGCTCGTCCAGCACGAGGATCTCCGGCCGGGTGGCCAGCGCGGCGGCCAGCGCCACCCGCTGCTTCTCCCCGCCCGAGAGGGTGACCATCCGCCGCCCGGCGAACGCCGGCGGGAGCCCGACCGCATCGAGCAGGTCGTTCATCGAGGTGCCGTGCGTGCGGCCGGCCTTGCGCGCCTCCCCGAGCGCCAGCGCCAGGCTGCGGGCGACGGTCAGGCGGAGGTCGGTGACGGTGAGCGAGTCCTGCGAGGTGAACCGCACCGCCGCCTTGAACTGCTTGCTCTCCCGACGTGGGAGGCGGTGCACCGGGCGGTCGTTGAAGGTCACCGACCCGCCGGTGGGCCGGAGCGCGCCCTGCAGGGCCCGCACGAGCGTCGTCTTGCCCGCCCCCGAGGGACCGACGATGCCGACGGGCGCATCCCCCGCCCTGACCTCCAGGTCGATCCCCCGCAGCACCTGCGTGCCGGAGTAGCCCGCCCAGAGGTCGTCGGCGCGCAGCACCGCCCGTGCTCCCATCTCCTCAGCTCCCTTCGTCCCTGGAATGCTACGACCTCGTCCTGCGGGGCCCACCGGTCACGACTCGCGCACGACGTCGGCCGGCTCCTTGTCCGGGCGCCAGCCCCGCCACCGCGGGTGACGCAGTCGTCCGGTGGAGGTCCACTCGGCGAACTCGACCTCGGCCACCCGGCGCGGGGTCACCCAGCGTGCGTCCTTGGCCTCGGGGCGGGGGACCTCCAGGGGCGGTGTCCTCCGTTCCTCCCGACGCAGCTCGGTGGCCCACCGGGCGGCCTCCCGTTCGGAGAAGCCGGTGCCGACGCGCCCGATGTACCGCAGCTCGCCGTCCTCCGGCAGCGCGAGCAGCAGCGAGCCGACCTTCCCGGCCCGGGTCCCCCGGCCGGGCCGCCACCCGACGACCACGGCCTCCTGCGTCGTCGCGTGCTTGATCTTCAGCCACGACCGGCTCCGTCGCCCCGGGGTGTAGGGCGCGTCCCGTCGCTTGGCGACCACGCCCTCGAGCTGCCACTGCTTGCTCGCGGTGATCGCGGCTTCGAGGTCCCCCTCGAAGGCCGGTGGGATGTCCACCAGCGGACAGCCGTCGGTGTCGACGACCTCCTCCAGCGCGGCCCGCCGCTCGTCGTAGCTGCGGCGCAGCAGGCTGCGGCCCTCCACCTGGAGGGCGTCGAAGAGCATGAGCCGCACGGGGTCGGCGCCGGCGGCACGGCTGATCGCCCGCGTGTCGGTGAGCTGGATGCGCTGTTGGAGGAGCCCGAAGTCGGGTCGGCCGGTCGGGGTGAGGGCGACGATCTCGCCGTCGAGCACCGCCGTCGTGGCCGACACGCACCCGGCGAGCTCGGCGAGCTCGGGGTAATTGGCCGTGACGTCCCGTCCGGTGCGGCTGAACAGCCGAAGCTCGCCGTCGTGGATGACGACGACGGCGCGCACGCCGTCCCACTTCATCTCGATCGCCCACTCGGCGCTCGGGTCGAGCGTCCGTGCGTCGCTGAGCGTGGCGAGCATCGGTGTCACCGGCTCCGGCGGGCCGCTGCTGGGCGCCTCGTCCGACCCGGCCCTTCCCGCGTCCTCCTGCGCCGTCCCCTCGGCGTCGTCCGTCGCACCGCTCGTCACCCGGCCACCGGCACCGGACCGCTTCTTACGGCGCGTGCCCCCGTCGTCGTCCTTCGCCCCCATGAGGTGGATGAGCCAGTGGTTCTCCTCGCCGTCGGACCGCCCGCCGGTGTGGATGAGGGCGAAGCGGCTCGTGCGCCCCGGACCGTCCGGACCGGCGAGCCCCCCGTCGGGCCGGCCGGTGAGGGTGACGATGATCTCCTTGCCCTCGCGCCACTTCTCGAAGGTGTAGGTGCCGTGGTCCCAGATGGTCATCTCCCCGGCGCCGTACTCTCCTGCGGGGATCGTGCCGGAGAAGGTGAGGTACTCCATCGGGTGGTCCTCGGTCTGGACCGCCAGATGGTTCTTCTTCGGCGACGTCGGCACACCCTTGGGCAGCGCCCAGCTGACCAGCACGCCGTCGTGGGCGAGCCGCAGGTCCCAGTGCAGCCGCGTGGCGTGGTGCTCCTGGATGACGAAGGCGAGTGTCCCGGCGTCGGGGGCGACCTCCGAGGGCACGGGCTCCGGTGTGCGCGACGCGTCCCGTTTCGCCCGGTACACCTCGAGCCGGTCCCGCTTCGGCTGTCCACCGGCCCGGTCCGCGACCTCGGCGAGCTCGGCCATCGGGTCGCCCCGTTGCTCGACGAGCTCACGCACCTCGACGAGGTCGACGTGCCGCAAGCCGGGGTCGGTGAGCTCCTCCCAGGTCCGCGGCGCGGCCACCATCGGGTGCTCCCGACCGCGCAGCGAGTAGGGCGCGATCGTCGTCTTGTTCTGGTTGTTCTGCGACCAGTCGACGAGCACCTTCCCGCGCCGCAGCTCCTTCTTCATGTTCGAGACGACGAGGTCGGGGTGGTCCGCCTCGAGGCTGCGCGCCAGCTCACGGGCCACCTCGCTCACCTGGTCGGAGGTGGCGACACCGCGCAGCGGGGCATAGAGGTGGATCCCCTTGGAGCCGCTCGTCACCGGGACGGGCGCCAGCCCCATCCCCTGGAGGATGTCACGAGCGAGCAGCGCCACCTCGACACACTCGGCGAGGCCGGCCCCCTCGCCGGGGTCGAGGTCGAGCACGAGCCGGTCCGGGTTGCGCCGTCTGCCGTCGCTGCCCACCCGCCACTGCGGCACGTGCACCTCCAGCGCCGCGACCTGCGCGAACCAGGCAAGCGTGGCCGCCTCGTTGACGATCGGGTAGGTGTTGACGTGGTCGGAGTGCTCGATGTCCACCCGCTCCACCCAGTCCGGCGCCCCGGCACCGAGGTTCTTCTGGAAGAACACCTCACCGGGCTTGTCCGCGGTGCCGACCCCGTTCGGCCAGCGTTTGCGGGTGGCGGGCCGCCCGGCGCAGTGCGGCAGCATGACCGGGGCGATGTGGGCGTAGTACTCCAGGACGTCGGCCTTCGTCGTCCCGGTGCCCGGGTAGAGCACCTTCGTGAGGTTCGTCAGGCGCAGGCGGTGGCCGTCCACCTGGACCACCATGGGCTCGCCGTCCTTCGCCATGGCGCCATGCTGCCCGCCCGGGTGCCGTGCCGCCACGGCGCCCTCACACGACGGGGTAGTCGGTGAACCGGAGCACCGCGAGCGCCCCGGCGACGATACCGATGACGAGCGGGACGACGAACGGCTCGCGGCGGCGGATGTGCATGACGGTGGCGATGACCATCATGCACCCCAGCGCCCCGGCCGCGACCGGCACGAGCTCGACCCCGCGCTCGAGCACCGGGGGCAGCACGAGCGCGAGCGCGCCGGCGAGCTCGAGGAGACCGATGCCCTTGAGCGCCGCCGGGTGGATGTCCTGGACGTAGGTCATCCCGCCCTCGTAGAGGGCCTGGCGGGACTTGACGAGCTTGGACACACCCGACCCGAGGAAGACGACCGTCAGCAGCCCGGTGACCACCCACAGCCAGATCTCCACTCCTGCTCCTTCCGCACCTGTGCGTCCGCGCGTCGCTGCGCGGCACCACCGTAGGTCGCGGGCGGGCCTCCCGGGGCCGGTTTGCCGCAGGGGCTGGGCCATTTCCACTGGCGCGGGTACCGTACGGGCACTTGACTGGTCCGGGGGCCCAGGGCCGGCACCACGGTCGGTCCTGCCCGGGAGGAGGCAGTATGCGCGCGATCTGGAAGGGGTCGATCACCTTCGGGTTGGTCAACGTGCCCATCTCCGTCTACAGCGCGACCGAGAACCACGACCTGCGGCTGCACCAGGTGCACAACACCGACGGCGGCCGTATCCGCTACCAGCGGCGCTGCGAGGTGTGCGGGGAGGTCGTCGAGTGGGGCGACATCGCCAAGGCGTACGACGACGGCGAGCGCACCGTCGTCCTCACCGACGACGAGCTGGCCGACCTGCCCACCGAACGCTCCCGCGAGATCGAGATCCTCCAGTTCGTACCGAGCGACCAGGTGGACCCGATCATGATGTCGAAGAGCTACTACCTGGCGCCGGCGTCGTCCTCGGCGAAGTCCTACGCGCTGCTGCGCCGGACGCTGGAGGAGACCGACCGGACGGCGATCGTGTCCTTCACGCTGCGCCAGCGCACCCAGCTCGGGGCGCTGCGGGTGCGGGACGACGTCATGGTGCTGCAGACCCTGCTGTGGGAGGACGAGGTCCGCGAGCCCGACTTCGCCGGTATCGACAAGGACGTGCGGATCAGCGCGAAGGAGCTGGAGATGGCCTCGGCCCTGGTCGAGAACTTCTCCGGCGACTTCGAGCCGGAGGAGTTCGTCGACGAGTACCAGGAGCAGCTGCGCACGCTGGTCGAGGCGAAGCTCGAGCAGGGGGAGGCGGTCGACACCGAGGAGACCTTCGGCGAGCGCGAGGAGGGCGAGGAGGCCGAGGTGCTCGACCTCATGGAGGCGCTGCGCCGCTCCGTCTCTGCCGCCAAGGAGAAGAAGTCCGGCAGCGCCAAGGCGGCGAGCGGCGGGTCGTCCGGGTCCTCGTCGGGTTCGTCGTCCGGCTCCGCGTCGTCCGGGTCGTCGTCACGGACGAAGAAGGCCGGTGGTTCGGGCACGAAGTCGTCCGGCTCGCGGTCCGCGGGGGACGGGGAGTCCACGTCGCGGACGTCGGCCGAGAAGAAGACGTCGACGACGAAGAAGAAGAGCGGGACCGCGACCCGCAAGAAGTCGGCGAGCAAGAAGAGCGCCTGACGGCCGACCGCCGGGTCGGTCGTGCGCTCCGGTGGGAATGGACCGCACCCGCGGAGGGTTTCACCGGCATGACTTCATCTATCCGTGTCGACGTCTGGTCCGACATCGCCTGCCCGTGGTGCTTCATCGGCAAGCGCAAGTTCGAGGCCGGGCTCGCCGCCTTCGACGGCGCCGACGACGTCACCGTCACCTACCACTCCTTCGAGCTGTCCCCCGACACCCCGGTCGACTTCGAGGGCAGCGAGGTGGACTTCCTCTCCGCGCACAAGGGCCTGCCCAAGGAACAGGTGGAGCAGATGCTCCGCCAGGTCACGACGATCGCCGCCGACGTCGGCCTGCGCTACGACTTCGACGCGGTGCGCCACACCAAGACGCTGCTCGCCCACGAGGCGCTGCACTTCGCCAAGGAGCACGGCACGCAGCTCGAGCTGGTCGAGCGGCTCTTCTCCGCGTACTTCGAGGAGGGCCGGCACGTGGGGAAGGTCGACGAGCTGGTCGCGCTCGGCTCCGACGTCGGGCTGGACGCCGACGCGCTGCGCACCGCCCTGGAGGACGGCACCTACACCGACGCCGTCGCCCAGGACATCGCCCAGGCGCGGGCCTACGGCATCCAGGGCGTGCCGTTCTACGTCATCGGCGGGAAGTACGGGGTCTCGGGGGCGCAGCGGCCGGAGGTCTTCACCCGGGCCCTGGAGCAGGTGCGTTCCGAGGCGTCGGTGCGGTGAGCGGGCAGCCCTTCACCCCCTTCCCGCTGCCGGACGGGCTGGATGCCGAGGACGGTGCCGGCATGTGTGTCGACGGCGTCTGCCACCTCCCGGCGGACGGGATCGACGCTCCGGAGGACGCCGTCGCGCCACGGTCGACCACGCCGCCGTCCAGCGCAGATTCCTGGGCAGACCTCGCCAGGTCGTAGGTACGGGTCCTCATGTCCCGTCCGGACCTACGACGACGCGCATGTCGCCACGACCAGGCGGGAGCCGACGACACCGGCTGACCACCGTCCGCCGCGACCCCGCCGTGGGATGGGCGTGGCCGACCCACGATCCTCCCCAGACCCGGTCGGGTCAGTAGCGGCGGACGATGACGAGGTCGTCGCGGTGGACGACGGCGCGCGGGTGGCGGGAGCCGTCCTCGAGCCGCAGCTCGGCGGTCGTCTTGCCGCGCATCTGGGCCACCTCGGCCGCGCTGTGCCCGACGATGCCCCGGGCCATGACCACGCCGCCCGTCGTGGCGAGCTCGACCGGGTCTCCCGGCTCGAAGTCGCCCTCGACGTCGACGATCCCAGCGGCGAGCAGGGAGCGCTTGCCGTGGGTGATCGCGTGGACCGCGCCGTCGTCCAGGACGAGGCGACCGTTGGTCCGCGCGGCGTGGGCGAGCCACAGCCGGCGGGTGCTCTTGCGCCGCCCGGTGGGCGCGAACCACGTCCCGACCGGCTCCCCGGCAAGTGCCTGCGCGGCGTTGTCCGCGGCGGTGAGCACCACGGGCACACCGGCGCTGGTCGCGATGGACGCGGCCTCGAGCTTGGTGACCATGCCGCCGGTGCCGATCGCGGTGCCGCGTCCGGTGACCTCGATGTTCTCCAGGTCCTCCGGCCCACGCACCTCCGGCACCCGCCGGGTGCCCGGGCGGGAGGGCGGCCCGTCGTACAGGCCGTCGACGTCGGTGAGGAGGACGAGGACGTCGGCGCGGACGAGATGGGCGACGAGGGCGGCGAGCCGGTCGTTGTCGCCGAAGCGGATCTCGTCGGTCGCCACCGTGTCGTTCTCGTTGACGATCGGGACGACGCCCAGCGCGAGCAGCCGCTCCAGCGCGCGCTGCGCGTTGCGGTAGTGCTGGCGGCGGATGAGGTCCTCGGCGGTGAGCAGCACCTGGCCCACGCGCCGGCCGTGCTCGGCGAAGGCCTCGGTGTACCGCGCCATGAGGATGCCCTGGCCCACCGAGGCGGTCGCCTGCGCGGTGGCGAGGTCCTGCGGCCGCACGGGCAGACCGAGCGGCGCGATGCCGGCGGCGATGGCGCCGGAGGAGACGAGGACGACCTCCTGACCGGCGTCGCGCCGGTCGGCGAGCACCTCGACGAGCGAGTACAGGCGCGGGAGGTTGAGCCGCCCGTCACGTGCCGTCAGTGAGGAGGAGCCGATCTTGACGACGACCCGAGCGGCCCGGGGGATGCCGGCTCGGTCTTGCACAGGGGTCACGTCGCTATTGTGCCTGGGACGGGTCTTCGGCTTCAGGCGTCGCCCAGTGACCGGACTCGCGCTCGGTCCACAGCTCCTCGCGGGCCCGGGCCTTGGCGTCCATCCGCTCGCGGTACTCGCGGCGCTTCTCCGCCCGGGTGGCGCGCGGCGCGTACTCCGCCTCCTCCAGGCGCGGGTCGCTGCCGCGGGGCCCGAGGAGCTCGGCGCCGGTGACCATGGTCGGCTCCCAGTCGAAGATGACCCCGCCCTCGAGCGGCCCGATGACCACCTCGTCGCCCGGCTGGGCCCCCACCCGGAACAGCTCGTCCTCCACGCCGAGCCGGGCGAGCCGGTCGGCGAGGAAGCCGACGGCCTCGTCGTTGGCGAAGTCGGTCTGCTGCACCCAGCGCTCCGGCTTGGCGCCACGGACCTGGTAGAACACGCCGTCGTGCCGGGTGCGGCGGGTGACGGTGAAGCCGGCGTCGTCCACCGGACGGGGGCGCAGCACGACGCGTTCGGGCGCCGGCGGCGGCGCGGCCGCCCGGGCCTCGGCCACGAGCCGGGCGAGCGCGAAGGAGAGCTCCCGCAGGCCCTCGTGGCTGGCCGCGGAGATCTCGTGCACCGGCAGCCCGCGCGCCTCGATCTCGGGGCGGACCAGCTCGGCCAGCTCGCGCGCCTCGGGCACGTCCACCTTGTTGAGGACGACGACGCGCGGCCGCTCGGCCAGCGGTGGCAGACCGGTGGTGGTGAGCTCCTCGGCGTAGGCGGCGAGCTCGGCCTCGATGGTGTCGAGGTCGCTGACGGGGTCTCGGCCGGGCTCGAGCGTGGCGCAGTCGAGGACGTGGACGATGACGGCGCAGCGCTCGATGTGCCGCAGGAAGTCCAGGCCCAACCCCTTGCCCTGGCTGGCGCCCGGGATGAGCCCGGGCACGTCGGCCACCGTGTACCGCTCCTCACCGGCCTGGACGACCCCGAGGTTCGGCACGAGCGTGGTGAAGGGGTAGTCGGCGATCTTCGGGCGCGCGGCCGACATCGCCGCGATGAGGCTGGACTTCCCCGCGCTGGGGAAGCCGACGAGCGCGACGTCGGCGACGCTCTTGAGCTCCAGGACGAGGTCGGCGGTCTCCCCCGGCTCGCCGAGCAGCGCGAACCCGGGGGCCTTGCGCCGCGGCGAGGCGAGTGCGGCGTTGCCGAGCCCGCCGCGACCACCGGCGGCGGCGACGAAGCGCGTGCCCGCACCGACGAGGTCGGCGAGCACCTCACCGTCGAGCGTCTTGACGACGGTGCCGTCGGGCACGGGCAGCACGAGGTCCGCCCCGCTCTTGCCGTTGCGCAGGTCGCCCGAGCCCTGGCTGCCGTGCTCGGCGCGGCGGTGCGGCGAGTGGTGGTAGCTCAGGAGCGTCGTGGTCTGCGGGTCGACCTCGAGGATGACGTCCCCGCCGCGGCCGCCGTTCCCGCCGTCGGGGCCGCCGAGCGGCTTGAACTTCTCACGACGGACGGAGGCGACGCCGTTCCCGCCGTTGCCGCCCGCCACGTGCAGCACGACGCGGTCGACGAAGGTGGCCATCAGTCCTCCTGGGGTGGGGCCGGACAAGGAAAGCGGGGGCGGACGGCACGTGCCGTCCGCCCCCGCCGGAAGCGTTGCGGTCTCGCTCAGGCCTCAGCAGCGACGACGCTGACCGTCTTGCGGCCACGCTTGGTGCCGAACTCGACGGCACCGGTGGCCAGCGCGAACAGGGTGTCGTCCTTGCCACGGCCGACGTTGTCACCGGGGTGGAACTTCGTGCCGCGCTGGCGGACGAGGATCTCGCCCGCGTTGACGAACTGGCCGCCGAAGCGCTTGACGCCGAGGCGTTGGGCGTTGGAGTCGCGGCCGTTCCGGGTGGAGCTGGCACCCTTCTTCGTTGCCATGGTGAAGCCTGCTTTCGTGTGGTGCGGACGGGGGCGAGGGGCCCGGGACTACTTGATGCCGGTGATCTTGACCCGGGTCAGCTGCTGGCGGTGACCCTGGCGGACGCGGTAGCCCGTCTTGTTCTTGTACTTCTGGATCGTGATCTTCTTGCCCTTCTCGGGACGCACGATCTCGGCGGTGACGGTGACCTTGGCCAGGTCGTCCGCACCGGTGGTCACCTTGTCGCCGTCCACGAGCATGAGCGGGGTGAGGTTGACGGTCTCCCCAACCTCGCCGTCAACCTTGTTCATGACGACGACGTCGCCGACGGACACCTTCTCCTGTCGGCCGCCGGCCTTGACGATCGCGTACACCACGTTGCTGCTCATCTCTGTCGTTACGGGCCTCGCGCAGTGACCGGCGGGGCCGGGTCGCGCAAGGCGTGCAAGGAAGGCACGTCTTCGACGCACCGACGATCCAGGGTACGCGGCGCAGGGCCGCCGAGCAAATGTCCGGGGTGCCGGCGCGCGCCGGATCGGGTGTGCTTTCGCGCACACCGACCGCCGCACTCTCTCATCGATCGGTCGAAGAACGTCTGTTCACGGTGCGGGAGAGGACGGTCTGCGACCGATGGGTCGGGTCGGTGGACCGGAGGGGCCGCCGGCACGCCCTCAGCGCAGGGCGGCGAGGGCGTCGGGGATCGACTCGTCGCCGCCGACCAGCTCGACGACCTGCCCGGCGGTCTCCGGCCGGTCCAGCACCGCGACGATGACGGCGGCGACGTCCTCGCGCGGGACCGCTCCCCTGCCGGTGCGGGCCGCCACCCGTACCCGACCGGTGCCCGGGTCGTCGGTCAGCCGGCCCGGACGCACCACCGTCCAGTCGAGGTCACGCCGCATGAGGTCGTCGTCGGCGGCCTTCTTGGCGTCGAGGTAGGCGTTGAAGACCTCGTCGCCCTGGCCGGTGCCGCCGGTGTCGGCGCCCATCGAGGAGACCATGACGTAGCGCCGTACCCCGGCCCGCTCGGCGGCGTCGGCGAGGAGCACGGCGGCGCCGTGGTCGACGGTCCGCTTGCGCGCCGCCCCGCTGCCGGGTCCCGCCCCGGCTGCGAAGACGACGGCGTCCGCCCCCTCGACGACGGCGGCGACCTCCTCGACGGTTGCCTGCTCGAGGTCGAGGACCACCGCCTCGGCGCCGTCGGCCTCCAGGTCGGCCCGGTGGTCGGGGTTGCGCACGATCCCCACCGGGACGTCACCGCGGCGGGCGAGCAGGCGTTCCAGGTGCCGGGCGATCTGGCCGTGACCTCCGGCGATGACGACTCTCATGCACGCTCCTCTCGTCGGCCTACCATCCTGGCCGCGGACGGCGAGCCCGGCCAGTCAGCCGATCTCGGCGGCCGCGGCGCTGATCGCCGCGACGTAGTCCTCCAGCCCCCAGTCGAGCGACAGCGCGGTGGGCGGGCTCATCGCGGCGATGAGCTGGTCACCGGTGATGCTGGCGACCGCCCCGTCGGCGACGGCGGGGATCGCCTGGGCGTAGGACTGGGCGAGGAAGGTCTCCACCTCCTCCTCGGTGCTGGCGTAGTGGACCAGGAGGTCCGCCTCGAGCTGGTCGGTCTGCTCGTAGGACAGCGAGTACACGAAGGTCTCCCCGCCGGTGTCGAGCTCCTCCACCGCGGGCGCACTCTCCAGTCCGAGGTCGAGGAGGAAGTCGACCCGGGCGTCGGCGGGCTTGTAGACGTAGAAGGTGCCGCCGACGTCCCACACGGCCGCGACGGTCACCCCCTGGAGCTCGGGATGGGCACCGGCCGTCTCCTCCAGCGTGGTGTCGAGGTCGGCGACGAGCTCCTCGGCCTCGTCCTGCAGTCCGAGCGAGGTGCCGACGATGCGGATGACGTCCCGCCACGGCGTCGTCCACGGCTCCTGCGGGTAGACGACGGTGGGGGCGATCTCGGACAGCAGCTCGTACTGCTCCTCGGTCACCCCGGAGTAGGGGGCGAGGATGAGCTCCGGGTCGAGCGCGGCGATCTCCTCGTAGGCGGGCTCCTCGACTCCCGCGGGCAGGATCGTCGGCTCGGCCCCGATCTCCTCCAGGGCCTCGTCGACCCACGGCAGCAGCCCGTTCTCGTCCACGGCGTAGGTCTGCGCCTCGATGCCGGCGGGGACGACGCCGAGGGCCAGTGCCGCCTCCGTCGCGCCCCAGCCGAGGGTGACGACGTCGGTCACCGAGCCGGGGATCTCGGTGCTGCCGAAGGCGTGCTCGACGGTGATGCCGGCGTCGTCACCGGCGGTGGGTGCGTCGTCGCCGGTGGAGCCGGCATCGCCGCCGTCGTCGGAGCAGGCGGTGAGGGCGAGGGCGAGCGCTGCGGCCGCCCCGAGGACGCGGGTGAGGTGTCGGGACACGGGGTCTCCTTCAGTGGTGGGTCAGGTCGGGGGCGGGCGTGCCGTGGAAGCGGCCGACGGGCACGACCATCGGGGCCCCGCACACCGGGTCGGGGACGACGCGGGCGCGCAGCCCGAACGCCTCGGCGACGAGGTCCTCGGTGAGGACGGTGCGCGGGTCGCCGATCGCCCGGACCGTGCCGTCGCGCATGACGACGAGGTGGTCGGCGTAGCGGGCGGCGAGGTTGAGGTCGTGGAGGACCATGACGATGGTGCGGCCGCGGTCACGGTTGAGCGCGAGCAGCAGGTCGAGCACCTCGAGCTGGTGGGTGACGTCGAGGAAGGTCGTGGGCTC
>NZ_CALGNQ010000228.1 GCF_937958535.1 uncultured Georgenia sp.
AGTTCGCCACGACGTTGTACAACGCGTACTACTTCGCGGGCCTGAAGGACGCCGAACCGTCCGGCGCGAGCGACGGCGGTCCCGCAGCCACCCACGTCGCCGGTTCCGCCGCCACCACCGGACCCGACCCCGACCGGCGCGGGACCTCCCGCCCGGGCGACCGCCCGCGCGGTGGCGTGCTCGGGCGGCTCGTCGACGCCGGCGGGGCGACCGGCGTCGCGGTCGCGCTCGTCGCCGGCGCGGTCATGGGGATGCTCGGCACCGTCGTCCACCGCTACGAGCTGGGCGGCTGGCCGGTCGGCGTGGCGCTCGGGCTCCTCGGTGTGCTCGCCGCGGCCGTCGCGGCCCGCGCCATCGCCGGGGGCGGCGGCCTGCTCCTGGCCGTGCTGGCCGTCGTCGTCATCACCCAGGCGATGGCCTTCCTGCGACCGGGCGGGGACGTCCTGGTGACGAACGAGGTGATCAGCTACGTGTGGCTCTTCGGGGCGCCGCTCATGTGCATCGCCGCCGCCTTCCTCCCCGCCCGCTGGTTCGCCGACGGTGAGGGCCGGCGGCCGTGAGCGAGGAGCTGGTCGAGCGCTACCGGGCGACGATGCAGCGCCTGGCGAGCGGGGTCACCGTCGTGTCCGTGCGGGACGGCGCCACCGATCTTGCGATGACGGCCACCGCCGTCGCGTCCGTCTCCCTGCGTCCGCCCATGGTCCTCTTCTGCGTCTACAGCGACGCCCGGATCCGCGAGGCGCTGGACGAGGTGGACACGTGGGCGGTCAGCATCCTCGACGCTGGTGCCGCCGTCGCCGCCGAGCGCCTCGCCATGCCCGGCCGCCCGGCCATCGGCCAGCTCACCGGGGTGGCGCACAGCCGTGGTCCGCTCAGCGGTGCCGCGCTCCTCGACGACGCGCAGGGCTGGCTGGAGTGCCGCACGCACTGGATCCGGAACGCCGGGGACCACGACGTCGTCGTCGGCGAGGTCCTCGACGCCGGTCTGGGGCGCACCGGCACCGGCGCCCTGGTCCACTACCTGGGCCGTCTGCGGCCCCTGGGTGATGCCTGAGACGTCGCGTCGTATCCTGACGCGAGCCCGGAGGGAAGCCATGCCAACTGACACGTCGACCGACGAGTCCCCCCTTGTCGACTTCGACGACGAGCGGCCGCGCGGCCGGCGCCGCGCCTGGGTCGTCGCCGTCGTCGTCCTCGTCCTGCTCGTCGGCGGCTACGCCGCCGCCGCGTGGTACTTCGCCGACCGCACCCCGCGCGGCGCGACGGTGGCCGGTGTGGACATCGGCGGCCTGCCGTCCGCCGAGGCCGTGCAGCGGCTGACCGACGGGCTGTCGGACGTCGCCACCGAGCCGGTCCCGGTGACGCTGGGGGACTCCGAGACCACCCTCGACCCCGTCGCGGCGGGTCTCGAGCTCGACCCCGCGGCGACCGTCGAGGAGATCACCGGGCTGTCCTTCGACCCCCGCTCGCTCATCGCCCACCTGTTCGGGATGGAGCAGCACGAGCCCGTGGTCCACGTCGACGAGGAGGCGCTGCGCGCCGAGGTCGAGCGGGTCGCGGAGACCCTGGACCGCGAGCCGGTCGACGGCGCGATCGAGCTCGTCGACGGCGCGGCCGAGGTCACCGAGCCCGTGGCCGGGACCGCCGTGGACGTCCCGGCCGCGACCGACCTCCTCCGCCAGGAGTGGCTCACCGGGGAGCGCCCCGTCGCGCTGCCCGGCACCGAGGTGCCCCCCGCGATCAGTGCCGAGGCGGTCCAGGCCGCGCTGACGCAGGTGGCCGAGCCGCTCACCCGCTCACCGGTCGCCGTCGACGTCGACGGCCGGCTCATCGAGCTCACCCCGGAGCACCTCACCTCCGTCTCCACGCTCGAGCCGCGTGAGGGCGCCCTGGAGCTGGAGATGGACGGCGAGGCGCTCGCCGCCCTCGTCCTCGAGCTCGACCCGGACGTGCGCACCGCCGCCCGCGACGCCCGCATCGTCATCCGGGACGGCGAGCCGACCATCGTCCCCGGCGCCACCGGGATGGACCTGGACGAGGAGGTGCTGGTCGCCGAGGTCGCGCGGGCCGCCACCTCCGCCGACGACCGCACCGCCCAGGCGACCCTGCGCGAGGTCGACCCCGAGTTCACCGTCGCCGACGCCGAGGCGCTCGGCGTCACGGAGGTCGTGTCGGAGTTCTCCACGCCCTTCCACAACGACCCTCAGCGCACCCGCAACCTCATCACCGGCGCCGAGAAGATCAGCAACACCCTGGTCAAGCCGGGGGAGACCTTCAGCCTCATCGAGGCGCTGGGGCCGATCACCGCCGAGCGGGGCTTCGTGTCCTCCGGTGTCGTCGTCAACGGCCTGGAGTCCAGCGGCATGGGCGGGGGCCTCTCCCAGGTCTCCACCACCGTCTTCAACGCGGCCTACTTCGCGGGCATGGACCTTGTGGAGTTCCAGCCCCACTCCCACCACTACCCGCGCTACCCGGAGGGCCGGGAGGCGACGATGTTCACCCCGCACGTGGACCTGAAGTGGACCAACACCACGCCCTACGGGGCGCTGGTCCAGGCCTGGGTCTCCGGCGGGCGCTTCCACGTCCGGCTGTGGGGCACGAAGCACTTCGAGGTGTCCAGCCACACGAGCGACCGGTTCAACTTCACCCAGCCGACGACGGTGTACAACACCTCGCCCAGCTGCGTGCCGAACAGCTCGCCCGAGCGGGGTTTCACGGTGACCAACACCCGGGTGGTCTCGCTGGACGGCGAGGAGGTCAAGCGGGAGTCGTGGACCACGCGCTACATCCCGTGGGACCGGGTCGTGTGCGGCTCCCCGCCCAGTGCGTCGAGCAGCGGCGACGACGCAGACGAGGACGAGCAGGAGGACTAGTCCCGGGGGCGTCGGGGCCGGCGCCGCGGCGGGGGCGGGGGCACCGGTTTGCCCACGACGGCGGCCTCCGCGGCCACCCGCACCTCACCCCGGCGGGTGAGGACGACGGCGAACTCCTCGTCAGCGCTCACCAGGTCACCGAGGGCGTCGGCGAACCCGCCCTCCGGACGCCGGTAGCGGATGACGACGCGCGTCCCGACCGGCCACTCGGCCCATAGAGGTCTCACCCGGCCATTGTGCCCCGCTCACCGCGGCCGACCCCGCGCCGGGACCACCGCGCCCGGCGCGGGCCGTGGCTCGGCGCCGGGTGGGCCGCTCGAGCGGCGCGGGCCGTCGCTCGGCCCCCGTGGACGGGCCTGCCCGCATGGCAGTCCGTGACTGCAGCACCTGCCGGGTGGGGGATACTAGGACCGCACCGACACGTGCGGCCCGGCCGTGCAGAGGGAGGGAACCCCGTGACCTACGTCATCGCGCAGCCCTGCGTGGACGTCAAGGACCTGTCTTGCGTCGACGAGTGCCCGGTGGACTGCATCTACGAGGGCAAGCGGATGCTCTACATCCACCCCGACGAGTGCGTCGACTGCGGCGCCTGTGAGCCCGTGTGCCCCGTCGAGGCCATCTACTACGAGGACGACGTCCCCGAGGAGTGGTCGGCGTTCTACGACGCCAACGTCAACTTCTTCGACGACATCGGGTCCCCCGGCGGTGCGGCGAAGATGGGGCAGATCGACAAGGACCACCCCATCGTGGCGGCGCTGCCCCCGCAGGCCTGAGGTGGCGCTGTTCGGCGACGCGCTGCCGAGCTTCCCCTGGGACAGCCTCACCGGTGCCCGCGAGCGCGCGCAGGCGCACCCCGGTGGCATCGTCGACCTCTCGGTCGGCACCCCCGTCGACCCCACGCCGTCCCTGGTGCAGGACGCCCTCGTCGCGGCGGCCGACTCCCCGGGCTACCCGACGACGCAGGGCACCGACGAGCTCCGCCGGGCGATCGTCGACTGGTTCGCCCGGCGTCGCAACGTTCCCGGGCTGACGCCGGAGCAGGTGCTGCCGACCATCGGCTCCAAGGAGCTCGTCGCCTTCCTCCCGGCGCTGCTCGGGCTGGGCGAGGGCGACGTCGTCGTCCACCCGCAGATCGCCTACCCCACCTACGACGTCGGCGCCCGCCTCGCCGGGGCCGAGCCCGTGCCCGCGGACGCGACCACCGCCGTCGGCCCGGGACGGGTGCGACTGTGGTGGCTGAACTCCCCGTCCAACCCCACCGGCCGGGTGCTCGGGGTCGAGCACCTGCGCAAGGTCGTGGAGTGGGCCCGGGCGCGGGGCGTCGTCGTGGCGAGTGACGAGTGCTACGCCGAGCTCGGCTGGGCCGAGCCGTGGGCGAGCGAGGGGGTGCCCAGCCTGCTCGACCCGCGGGTCTGCGGTGGGGACCACACCGGGCTGCTCGTCCTGTACTCGATGAGCAAGCAGTCCAACCTCGCCGGCTACCGGGCCGCCTTCGCCGCCGGTGACCCCGCGCTCATCGGGCGGCTGCTGGAGATCCGCAAGCACGCCGGGATGATGGTGCCCGGCCCGGTCCAGGCCGCCCTCACCGCCGCGCTCGCCGACGACGCCCACGTCGCCGAGCAGCGCGAGCGCTACCGGCGGCGTCGGGAGGTGCTGCTGGCGGCCTGCGCGGCGGCCGGCCTGCGCGTCGACCCGACGAGCGAGGCGGGCCTGTACCTGTGGGCCACCGTCGCCGGCCAGGACGTCGACTGCCGGGCCATCGTCGCCGCGCTCGCCGAACGGGGCATCCTCGTGGCGCCCGGTGAGTTCTACGGTCCCGGGGGCGCCCGCCACGTCCGGATCGCGCTCACCGCGAGCGACGAGCGCATCGCCGCGGCGGCCGAGCGGCTCACCGCGGCGCCGCTCGCCGTGTGACCGGCCACCTCCGGGTCCGGACCACATCCCGGGATGGCTTACGCTTCTCTGAGGAATCACCACGACACGACCGTGCGGACCGACGGGGGGACGCCCCTCACCGGTGCGGGCGGTCCGTCCCGGGGCCACGAGCACCCGGAGTCCCGATCCTGAGGAGGCACCCCCATGTCTGAGCCCGCTCTCACCCCGGCGACGTTCGAGGTCGATGGCAAGAGGCTCGAGTTCGAACGGGTCCGGGCACGGGAGGGCAACGACGGGGTCAAGATCTCCTCGCTGCTCAAGGAGACCGGCCTGGTCACCCTGGACCCCGGTTTCATGAACACCGCGTCCACCGAGTCGGCGATCACCTACATCGACGGCGACCAGGGGATCCTGCGCTACCGCGGCTACCCGATCGAGCAGCTGGCCGAGAAGTCCTCGTTCCTCGAGACCGCCTACCTGCTCATCTACGGTGAGCTGCCCGACGCCGAGACCCTCGAGGCGGTCAACCGCCGGATCAAGCGCCACACCATCCTCCACGAGGACTTCAAGGCGTTCTTCACCGCCTTCCCGCGCAACGGGCACCCGATGGCCGTGCTCCAGGCCGGCATCGCCGCCCTGGCCACCTACTACCAGCACACCCTGGACCCGCACGACGAGTACCAGCGCGAGCTGTCCACGGTGCTGCTCATGGCCAAGGTGCCGACGATGATCGCCTACATCGCCAAGCGCGCGAACGGCCTGCCGCTGCTCTACCCGGACGCGTCGAAGGGCTACGTCGAGGACTTCCTCCGGATGACCTTCGCGCTGCCCTACCAGGACGAGGACATCGACCCCACGCTGGTCAAGGCGCTGGACATGCTCCTCATCCTGCACGCCGACCACGAGCAGAACTGCTCGACGTCGACGGTGCGCATGGTGGGCTCGGCGCACGCCAACATCTACGCCTCCATCGCCGCCGGTGTCGGGGCGCTGTCCGGTCCGCTGCACGGCGGCGCCAACGAGGCCGTCCTCGACATGCTCGCCGAGATCCAGGCGGGCGGGGGCAGCGTCGACGAGTTCATGCGGCGGGTGAAGAACAAGGAGGACGGCGTCCGCCTCATGGGCTTCGGCCACCGGGTCTACAAGAACTACGACCCGCGCGCCGCGATCGTGAAGAAGGCCGCGCACGACGTGCTGGCCAAGCTCGGCAAGAACGACGAGCTCCTCGAGATCGCCATGGGCCTGGAGGAGATCGCGCTCAACGACGAGTACTTCATCGAGCGCAAGCTCTACCCGAACGTCGACTTCTACACCGGCCTCATCTACAAGGCGATGGGCTTCCCGACGCAGATGTTCACCCCGCTGTTCGCCATGGGCCGCCTGCCCGGGTGGATCGCGCAGTACCGCGAGATGATCGCCGACCCGGCCACCAAGATCGGCCGCCCGCGCCAGGTCTACGTCGGGGAGACCCAGCGCGACTACGTCGACATCTCTCAGCGCTGACTGCGCGGAGAGCACCGTGACAGCGGGGCCGGCCGGACCGACGGGTCCGTCCGGCCCCGTGTCGTCCGGGCACGCCGCCGTCCCGCTGTGGCGCCGCCGCCTCGCCCCGGCCGACGGCCAGGCGCTGGGCCTGTGGCTCGCCACGCGGCTGTCCCTCGCCGTCGCCACCCTGCTCGGGGCGGCGCTCCTCGCCGACGACGACCTCTCCTTCGCCCAGCGCTGGGCGCGCTGGGACTTCGGGCACTTCGAGTCGGTCACCGAGGTCTGGTACTCCGGCGCGCAGCCCGACGGCTACCCGCTGGAGGCATTCTTCCCCGGCCTGCCCGCCGTGCTGTGGCTGCTCGCCCGGCTCGGGCTGCCGCTCGAGGTCGGCGGCCTGCTCGTCTCGCTCGTGGCGGGCGCGGTCGCCGTCGTGGCGCTGCGGCGGCTGGCCGACCTCGAGGGCGGACCCGGCACCGGGAACCGCGCGGTACTGGCGCTCGTGCTCTCCCCGCTCGCCCTGTTCCTCGCCGCGCCGTACACCGAGGCGCTCTTCCTGGCCTGTGCCGTGCCCGCCTGGCTGGCCGCCCGCCGCGGGCAGTGGCGCCGCGCCGCCCTCCTGGCGACGCTCGCCGCGACCGTGCGGGTCAACGGGCTCTTCCTCGCCGCCGCGCTCGCGGTCGAGCTCCTCACCTCCCCGCACCGCCGGTGGCGCGACGCGCCCTGGCTCGCGCTGCCGCTCCTCCCGGCGGGCCTGTTCAGCGTGCTGCTGTGGCAGGTCAGCGGCGACCCGCTGCGCTGGCTCACCGCGCAGCAGGAGGGCTGGCACCGGGAGTCCCGGCTGCCGTGGGACGCCTGGGCGAACACGTGGGCGCTCGCCTTCCCCGGCCCGGACGGCAACCCGTACTGGGCCTGGCCCCTCCGCCTGGACCTGCTCGCCGTCGTGCTCGGGGTGGTGCTCGCGGTGGTGCTCGCCGCGCTCCGGCGGTGGGGCGACCTCACCTGGGTGGGGCTGCAGGTCGCCGTCTACGCGACGTCGTACTGGTACCTGTCGGCGAGCCGCTTCGCGCTGCTGTGGTGGCCGCTGTGGGTCGGCCTGGGCGTGCTGACCGGCCGCAGCCGCGTGCTGCTGTGGCTCTACGTCGCGATCAGCGCACCGGTCATGCTCACGTGGACGCTGGCGTTCACCGTCGACGGACGCTGGGCGGGCTGAGTCAGCTGGCCTCCGGGTCGCCGATGTGGCCGGGGGCGTTGACGGCGAGAACCCGCTGGACGAACGCGTGGAACTCCTCGATGTAGTGCCGCAGGAAGTCGGCGGTGGCCTCGTCGGTGACGTCGCCGTCCGGGGTGAACACGTCCGCGGAGAACGTGACGTAGCACTCCGGGGAGTTGAGCTGCGGCGCGTCGAGGAAGCTCAGCACGCTGCGCATCTGGGACTGCATCACCGCCGTGCCGATACCACCGGGGGACGCCCCGACGATCCCCGTCGGCTTGCGGGCGAAGGAGTTGGTCCCCCACGGCCGCGAGCCCCAGTCGATGGCGTTCTTCAACGCCCCCGGGATCGACCGGTTGTACTCCGGGGAGATGAACAGGAGGCCGTCGGAGGCCGCGATCGCCTCCTTCAGCGCCCTGCCCTCCGGCGGGTAGTCCTCGTCGTAGTCCCAGCTGTACAGTGGCAGGTTGTCGATCCGGATCTCGTGGAACTCCAAGTCTTCCGGAGCCAGCTTGATGATCGCCTTCGACAGCGTGCGGTTGATCGAGCCCCTGGCGAGGCTCCCGACGAAGTAGCCGATCTTGTAGGCCATGGCTGGACCTTCCCCCGACGGTCTCCCGCCGGTCCGTGCGATGGGGTAGCGGGCGTGTCGATCATGGCACCGGCGCCGCCGGCCGGCCTCCCGGAGCGGAGGCGGTCACCAGATGCGCACCGTGCCGTCGTCGGGACCGTCCGCCGGACGCCAGCGCGCGTCGTTGCCGTCCGCCCGCTGCCACACCTGGCCGGCCACCTCGACCGTCGTCGCACCGGTGTCGACCGACGTCGCCACCGCCCACTGGGCGACGGCCCAGGCGAGCCGGTCCACGTCGCCACCGGGCAGGAGGGCCGGGTCGACGACCACCACCCCGTCCTCGACCGTCGCGGCGACCCCGAAGTCCTGCTCCAGACGGCCGGCGACGGCCGCCGCGGCGTCGTCGTCGTGGCCGGTGGGCATGGGCAGGCGGCACGTCAGGGTGGCGGGGGAGTTGCCGGTCAGCGCGGAGGCGAAGGCCCGACCCTCCGGCTCGTGGTCGGCGTAGGCGTCGGGGTAGGCGGAGCGTTGGACCCGCTGGGCGGCCTCGGTGACGGGCAGCTCGGTGTAGCCCGGCACGGCGACCAGCGCGTCGAGGAAGGCGTTCGTCGCGTAGTGCGGGTCCATCACCTGGTCCGGGGTGCCCCAGCCCTGCGAGGGGCGCTGCTGGAACAGGCCGAGGGAGTCGCGGTCGCCGTAGCCGATGTTGCGCAGCTTGGACTCCTGTACCGCGGTCGCCAGGGCGATCGTCGCTGCCCGGGCGGGCAGCTGCCGGCGCACCGTCGCGGCGGTGATGAGGGCGGCGTTGTCGGCCTGGTCGGCGTCCAGGACCTGGCGGCTGCCGTCCGCCAGCGCCACGGCGCAGGTCTCGCTCACCCGCTCGGGCACCACCCAGGTGAGCAGCGCCGCAACGCCGGCAACCGCCAGCGCCGCGAGCGCCACCACCGCAACCGTCCCCCGCAGTACCCGCCTACGCATGGAGCGCGTCGTTGAGCGTGACCCCGGTTCCCGTGCGCGCCAGCGCCTCGACCGTCCCGGTCACCGAGTTGCGGCGCAGCAGCAGCCCGTCGCGGCCCGACAGCTCGCGTGCGGCGACCACGGTGGGGGTGGCCGCCGCCGAGCCGGGGCCGGGCAGGACGGTGACCTTGGTGCCGGCGGTGACGTACAGCCCGGCCTCGACGACGCAGTCGTCGCCCAGCGAGATCCCCACGCCGCTGTTGGCGCCCAGCAGGCAGCGCTCCCCGATGACGATGCGCTCCCGGCCGCCGCCGGACAGCGTGCCCATGATCGAGGCGCCGCCGCCGATGTCGGTGCCGTCCCCGACGACGACCCCCTGGGAGATGCGGCCCTCGACCATCGAGCGGCCCAGCGTGCCGGCGTTGAAGTTGACGAACCCCTCGTGCATGACGGTGGTGCCCGGGGCGAGATGGGCGCCGAGCCGCACCCGCGAGGCGTCGGCGATGCGCACCCCCTCGGGGACGACGTAGTCGGTCATCCGCGGGAACTTGTCCAGCCCGTGCACGGTGAGGTGCCCGTCCCGGGCGCGCAGCCGCGCCCGGGTCTCGTCGAAACCGGCCACGGCGCACGGGCCGGCGGACGTCCACACGACGGTGGGCAGGACGTCGAAGATGCCGTCGACCGCGAGCCCGCCCGGGCGCACCACCCGGTGGGAGAGCAGGTGGAGACGCAGGTAGGCGTCCACCACGCTGGTCGGCGGGGCGTCGAGGTCGATCTCGGCGGTGATCACCCGGGTGTGCACGCCCCGGGCCTCGTCACGGCGCTCGGCGACCGGGAGCGCGGTGCGCGCCGGCGCCTCGGGCGCGTCGTCGCCGACGAGGACGGGGTCGGGGTACCAGACGTCGAGGACGGTGCCCTCGTCGGTGACGGTGGCCAGCCCCGTTCCGCGGGCGAGACGTGCAGTCATGGTTTCAGCCTACGAGCGCGGGTGGGGTGAGGATCACCCGAGGGACGCGGCTGTGCGCCGGGTCACGTCGTGGGACGGGAGCCGCAGAGCCCACCGGCCCGCCCCGCCCGTGTGCGACGCTGGGGGACGTGACCCAGCTCCCCGACACGCGTCCCCCGCGCCGGCCCGGCGACGGGTGGGTCGAGTGCCGCTGCGGGAACCGGCACTGGGGCCGCTACGGCGCCGCGGGCCTCCTGCTCTGGCGGCGCGAGCCCGACGGCGACGTGCCCGTCACCGACCCGCGCCGCTACGCCGTCGTGCTCCAGCACCGAGCGGCGTGGAGCCACCACGGGGGCACCTGGGGAGTGCCGGGTGGCGCCATCGACCCGGACGAGTCGGAGGTCGAGGGAGCGTTGCGGGAGGCGGCGGAGGAGGCCGGCCTGCCGCCGTCGGGTCTGCGTGTGCGCACGAGCCACCGCCTCGACCACGGGGACTGGGCGTACACGACCGTCGTCGCCGAGGCGGTGCGCACGGTCGAGCCGCGGGTGAGCGACCCGGAGAGCATCGGCGTCTCCTGGGTGCCGGGCCCACAGGTGCGCGACCGGCCGCTGCTGCCCGCCTTCGCCGACGCCCTGCCGGCGCTGCAGGAGCTGCTCGGCCGCCGGCTGGTGCTCGTCGTCGACGGCGCCAACACGATGGGCGCGCGCCCCGACGGCTGGTGGAACGACCGGCGCCGCGCGATCGAGCGGCTGCGCGACGAGCTGGCCGCCCTCGCCGTCGCCGGGCTGCCCGCGGACCGGCTGGGGCTGCCGGGGCACGCCTGGTACCCCGACGTCGAGCTCGTGGCAGAGGGGCAGGGGCGCGGGGCGCGGGACGTCCCGGCGGCCGGCGGCGTCGGTGGCGTGGTCGTCGTCGACGCGGCCGGCTCCGGGGACGACGCGGTCGTCGCGCGGGCGGCGGCCCACCGTGGCGCGGGTGACGAGGTCGTCGTCGTGACCTCCGACCGGGAGCTGCGCGGGCGCGTGGAGGCCGTGGGTGCCCGGACCGCGGGGCCGGGTCTCGTGTTGGGCAACTGACCGAGGCCGGGACCCGCACCGGGCTCGCTGCCCGGGGCCTGGCTGGTGTCGCTGCCCCGACCTGACGTCGGGCTAGCTGCTCTCGCCCTCGGGGTCGATCTCGCAGATGACGGCCCCGGCGGAGACGTTCTGCCCCACGGCCGCCTGGATGGCGCGCACGCGGCCGGAGCGGTGGGCGACGAGCGGCTGCTCCATCTTCATCGCCTCGAGGACGACGACGAGCTCACCTGCCTCGACCACCGCACCCTCCTCGACGGCGACCTTGACGATCGTGCCCTGCATGGGGGAGGTGAGGGCGCCGTTGCTCGCGGCCGCGCCCCGGGCCTGGGCCGTGCTGCGGCGGGTGGGACGACGCACCGCCCCGCGGCCGCCGCGGCCCGCCCCGATGCCCAGGCCGGCCGGGAGGACGACCTCGAGCCGCTTGCCGCCGACCTCGACGACGACGCGCTCGGTCGCCTCCTCCGCGCTGTCCGGGGAGGGGGCCGTCGGGACGTCCGGTGTGGTGAGCCGGGTGAGGCGCTCGGCGAACTCCGACTCGATCCACGTCGTGTGGACGGTGAAGGAGGCGGCGTCCTCGGCGGCGAACTCGGGCGCCTCGAGGACGGCGCGGGCGAAGGGGACCACCGTGGGGATCCCGCTGATCTCCAGCTCGCGCAGCGCGCGGCGGGCCCGCTGGAGCGCCTGGCGGCGGTCGGCGCCGGTGACCACGAGCTTGGCGAGCATCGAGTCGAAGGCGCCGGAGACGATGTCCCCGGCGGTCACGCCGGTGTCGATGCGCACCCCCGGCCCGCCGGGCCAGGTCACCGCGGTGACCGTCCCGGGCGAGGGCAGGAAGCCGGCCGCCGGGTTCTCCCCGTTGATCCGGAACTCGATGCTGTGCCCACGGACCGGCACCTCGGTGTAGCCGAGCGGCTCGCCGGCGGCGATGCGCAGCTGCTCGCGGACGAGGTCCAGGCCGGTGACCTCCTCGGTCACCGGGTGCTCGACCTGGAGGCGGGTGTTGACCTCGAGGAAGGAGACGGTGCCGTCGGAGCCGATGAGGAACTCGCACGTGCCCGCCCCGACGTAGCCCGCCTCGCGCATGATCGCGATGGACGACTCGCGCAGCAGGGTCTCCTGCTCGGGGGTGAGGAACGGCGCCGGCGCCTCTTCGACGAGCTTCTGGTGGCGGCGCTGCAGCGAGCAGTCGCGGGTGGACACGACGACGACGGTGCCGTGCTCGTCGGCGAGGCACTGGGTCTCGACGTGGCGGGGGCGGTCGAGGAAGCGCTCGACGAAGCACTCGCCGCGGCCGAAGGCGGCCTTCGCCTCGCGCACGGCGGAGTCGTAGAGCTCGGGGACCTCCTCGCGGGTGCGGGCGACCTTGAGCCCGCGGCCGCCACCGCCGTGGGCGGCCTTGATCGCGATGGGCAGGCCGTGCTCGTCGGCGAAGGCGAGCACCTCATCCGCGTCGGCGACCGGGTCCGGGGTACCGGCGACGAGCGGGGCCCCGGCCGCGCCGGCGATGTGGCGGGCGCTGACCTTGTCCCCGAGGGCGCGGATCGCGGCCGGCGGCGGGCCGATCCAGGTCAGCCCGGCGTCGATGACCTGCTGGGCGAACTCCGCGCTCTCGGCGAGGAAGCCGTAGCCGGGGTGGACGGCGTCGGCGCCGCTGCGCCGGGCGACGTCGAGCAGCTTGCCGGCGTCGAGGTAGGTCTCGGCCGCCCGGGAGCCGCCGAGCCCGAAGGCCTCGTCGGCCAGCCGCACGTGCAGCGCGTCGCGGTCCGGGTCGGCGTAGACGGCGACGGTGGCCAGCCCCTCGTCGCGGCACGCGCGGGCGATGCGCACGGCGATCTCCCCGCGGTTGGCGATGAGCACCTTCGACAACGGACGCCGGCTGGGCGACCCCCCAGAGGTGCTCGACATGGACACTCCATTCTGCTCGCCAGTGCTGCCCGCTCGCGGGCACCCGGGGATGTCCCGGTGGGCCCGGACCGGTCCACGGTATCCGGCCCGCGCCGCCGGACCCATTCCGCGGACGACGTGGCGGGCAAGTCTGTCGCGACACGCAAGTAGCGCCCGACCGGCTTGTGTGGACCCTACAAGCGGCCTACGTGTTCGGCGCCGAGTGACCGGCGTCACTTGTCGGCTGCGTACAGCCGTTGGCGCCGTCGCCCGGGCGGACTACGGTCGGCGGAAGGAGCCGGACCCCACCCGTCCGGGAGATGTCATGAGCGACCTGCAGTGCGCGGCGACCTTCGTCCTCGTCCCCGCTACGACGGCCCTCGGGAGCCTGCCCGACGTGCGACCCGTGGCCCTGCACGCCGCGCCGGGGGCGCAGGAGGCGGCGGGTGCGGTGGCCGAGCGGCTCGGGCTGCCGGTGCGCACGCTGCGCGCGGCGACGCCGGGCGAGCTCGTCGCTGCCCTGGACGAGCTGGCCGACGAGTACCGGGGTGAGCGGGTGGCGGTCCTCGCACCCGGGGAGCTGCTCGCGGCCCTGGCGCGGCTCGTCCTGCCCGAGGGGGCGGACGCGCTCGTCGTCGAGGTCGACGCCGACGGCCACCGGTGGGCGCGCTGGCCGGACGTCACCCGCGCCACAGGTCGGTGACCTGCACGCCGAGCTCGCCGAGGAGCTCGCGCAGCAGGGGCAGGCTGATCCCCACCACGCCGTGGTGGTCGCCCTCGACCCGCCGGACGAACGGGCCGCCCAGCCCGTCGACGGTGAAGGCGCCGGCCACGGCGAGCGGCTCACCGGTGGCGACGTAGGCCGTGATCTCCGCGTCGCTCAGGTCGGCGAAGTGGACGGTGGTGGAGGAGACGCCGCCGGTCTCCCGGGCCTCGGGCCCGCGGGTGTCGACGATCCAGTGGCCGGTGTGGAGCACCCCGCTGCGGCCGCGCATCCGGCGCCACCGGGCCACTGCCTCCGCGGCGTCGGCGGGCTTGCCGTGGACCGCGCCGTCGAGCTCGAGCATGGAGTCGCAGCCGACGACGAGGGCGTCGCGGGCGGTGTCGCGCCGGGCGACGTCCCGGGCCTTCGCGCGCGAGAGGAGGAGCACCTGGTCGGCCGGCCCGGCGTCGCCCGGCGCGGCCTCCAGGGCGGCCGCCTCGTCCACGTCGGAGACGACGACGTCGGGTGCGAAGCCGGCGGAGCGGAGCGTGGCGAGCCGGGCGGGGGAGGCAGAGGCGAGGACCAGTCTCACGGGAGGCGAGACTACGGGACCGGCGGCGCGGCGGTCGCGCCGGGTGGGCGGGGCAGGGGTCGCGCCGGGGCGGGACTGGGCCGGGTGGGCGGGAGGTCCCGGTCCCCGCACCCATCCGGGTGGGACCATCGGGCCATGAGTCGACGACGAGACGCCCGGCGTGCGTTCACCGGGCTGGTCCTGCTCCTCGCACTGGTCGCCGGGTGCGGCCCGGCGGAGCCGGAGGGCAGCCCGACGGAGCCGGAGAGGCGTCCGACGCAGGAGGCGACCGCGGTGGAGGGCCGGGCCCCGGCGCCGGGCACCACCGGCAGCGTCACGGTGACCGCGACGTCGGTGGTGGTCGGCGACCCGCAGGCCCCCGTCCGGGTGCACGTCTACCAGGACCTCAGCTGCCCGCACTGCCAGACCCTCCACGCCCTCATGGCCGACGACGTCGCCGCCTGGGCGCAGGGTGAGGACGTGGCCGTGGAGTTCACCGTCGTCGACTACCTCGGTGCCCGCACCACCCACGGCTTCTCCACCCGGGGTGCCGCCCTCCTCGCGCTCGTCGCCGACGAGCACCCGGAGGCCTGGCCCGCCGTCCAGGAGGCGTTGTTCGAGCTGCAGCCGACGTCGACGACGCAGGAGGTGCCCGACACCGACCTCCTCGGCGCCGCCCGGGACGCAGGCGCGGACGTCGAGGACGGCGACCTCACCCACCTCGCGGCGTACGCCGGCTGGGTGGAGCGGGCCACCGCGCAGGCCGCCGCCGCGGGCGTCGGCTACATCCCACAGGTGTGGGTGGACGGCGAGCTCGTCGAGGGGGCGACCCACGAGGAGACCGTCGCGCTGCTCCGGCAGGCCGTCGCCGACTGACGACGGGGTCAGCCCGCCCGGCCCGCCCCGTCCTCGGGCCGCCCGAGCAGCGTGGTGCGCAGGACGTCGAGCCCGACGGACCCGACGTCCAGCGCCTGCCGGTGGAAGGTCCGCAGGTCGAACTCCTCGCCGCGGGCCTGCGCCTGTGCGCGCGCGGCGTCGCGGAGCTGCTCCCACAGCCGCTGGCCGACCTTGTACGACGGCGCCTGCGCCGGCCAGCCGAGGTACCGGTCGAGCTCGAAGGCGAGGAAGGCCGCGTCCATGCTGGCGTTGGTCCGGAGGAACTCCCACGCCTTGGCGGCGTCCCAGGCCCCGCCGCCCCACTCCTGCGGGGCGGGCTTGCCGAGGTGGACGCCGATGTCGAGCACGACACGCGCGGCCCGCAGCCGCTGCCCGTCGAGCATGCCGAGGTAGTCGGCCGGGTCGTCGAGGTAGCCGAGGTCGGCCATGAGCCGCTCGGCGTACAGCGCCCACCCCTCGCCGTGTCCGCTGACCCAGGAGACCAGGCGCCGCCAGGTGTTGAGCAGGTCGGACCGGTAGGCGGTCTGGCCGATCTGCAGGTGGTGGCCCGGGACGCCCTCGTGGTAGACGGTGGTGAGCTCGCGCCAGGTGCTGAAGGTCGTCACGCCCTCGGGGACCGACCACCACATCCGACCCGGCCGGGAGAAGTCGGCGCTCGGCCCGGTGTAGTAGATCCCGCCGGTCTGTGTCGGGGCGATGCGGCACTCCAGGCGCCGTACCGGCTCGGGGATGTCGAACTGGGTGCCGGCGAGCTCGTTGATCGCCCGGTCGGACGTCTCCTGCATCCAGGCCTGGAGCGCCCCGGTGCCGTGCAGCAGCCGCTCGGGCTCGGTGTCGAGCCGCGCCATCGCCTCCTGCGGTGTGGTGCCCGGCCCGTAGAGGCGGGCGGCGACCGCCTCCTGCTCGGCGGTCACCGTCGCGAGCTCCTCGAGCCCCCACTCGTAGGTCTCGTCGAGGTCCACCGACGCCCCGAGGAAGTAGCGCGACCACAGCTCGTAGCGGTCCCGGCCGACGGCGTCACGCTCCGGTGCCTGCGGGGCGAGCTCGGTGCGGAGCATCTGGGCCAGCTCGCCGTACGCCCGGCGGGCGGCCGCGGCCCCGGCCAGCAGCTCGTCGGCGAGAGCGCCGCTGGGCTCGCTTCCCCCCGGGCGGGCCTCGTCGACGAAGGTGTCGAAGAACGAGCTGCCCTCGGCCGCCATCTCCTCGGCCTGCGCGATGCACGCCTCCACCTGGCGGACGGCGGCCACCTTCCCGTCGGCCGCCGCGGCCCGGAGCGACTCCTGGTAGCCGGACAGCGCCGCGGGGAGTGCGGCCATCCGGCGCGCGATGGTCTCCCAGTCCTCCACCGTGTCGGTCGGCATGAGGTCGAAGACCTCGCGCAGCTCCTGGACGGGGGAGCTGATGACGTTGAGCTCGCGGCCGAGCTCCCCGGCCATGTAGAGCTCGGTCTCCAGGCCGAGCCGTTCGGCGATCGCGGCCTTGGTCGAGGCGTCGATGTCGTCGACGGCGTCCGTCTCGGCGACCTTCGCCACGGCCTCCATCGCTGCCTCGGCACGCGCGAGGTGACCGGCGGGGGAGAGGTCGGGCATCTCGTCGTCGTGCCCGGGCAGGCCGAGGGAGGTCGCGGCGACCGGGTCCAGCGCGGCGAGACGCCGAACGTACGCCTCGGCGATGGAATCGATTTCAGTGGAGGCTCTGCGTGCGGCGTCGGGGGCGGTCACGACCTCGAGCGTAGACCGGGCGGGGTCCGCTGCGGGCCCGAAACGCAGGACGGCCCGGAAATCGATACTCCATCTTTCGGAGGAGATGCTCCGTCCGCCGGCGCCGGCGACCGGCCGGAACGGCGCCGGCGGACGGTGAGGCCGGCCCCGGCGCGGACGCCGGCGCGGCTCTCCGGGCGTCCGCGGCGGGTGGCCGACGCGTGCGAGGTATCGGGCACATCGGGCGGCAGAGGGTGAACGGCGGGGTGAAAAGCGGCCGCCCTGGCTGTCCGCTCCTTGGACTCCTACCAAAGTAGGGCGCGGTGACGCATCGGCGCCACCGAGGTCTAGGACGGGGAGAGCATGGACGTTCATCGTCGGTCGGGACGGAAGGGCCGGCAGCGGCTGCGGAGGATCTGGGCGGTGCTCGCCGCCATCGCGGTGGCGATGCCGACCGTGGCGGCGCTCGCGACGCCGGTCGCGGCGCAGGCCCAGTACCTCGAGGTGCGCAAGACCGCCCAGCCCTACGAGCTGGAACCCGGGCAGACGTTCACCTACAGCATCCAGGTCCAGTGCTCGGAGCAGTCCTGCCTCGACGCCCGGCTCACCGACGTGCTGCCGGCCGAGCTGGCGGGCTTCGCCCTCGTCGACGTCACCACCAACCCGGGGGAGGGCGTGGTCCCCCGCACCGTCACCTGGACCGAGGCCGGGCAGGAGCTGCCCCGCCGCCCCGACGTCGTCGGCCCGGAGACCGGCCTCACCGTCGACTTCACCGATGACGTGACGACGCCGGAGGGTGTGGGCCTGCAGAACGGCCGCACCTTCACCGTCCAGCTCTCGCTGCGGGTCCCCGACGACATCGCCCCGGGGGAGCACGAGATCGTCAACACCGCCCGCACGACGGCGAGCAACTCCCTGTCCGACGAGGCGTCGGCCCCGGTCCGCATCTCGGTGCCCGAGGTCGTCGACGTCGCCGCCACGAAGGGCTGGGAGCCCGCAGCGCAGACCTTCGACCCGGGCCACGCCTCGACGATCGCGCTCGGCGTCACCAACACCTCGAACGTCGTGGTCGACGTCCTCACCCTGCAGGAGCCCGCCGACGCCCCCGACGGCGCCGCCGACCTCGCCCCGGCCAACCCCTTCACCGTCCACGACCTCACCGGCCTCGGCGACGCCACGCTGCCGGCCGGCGCCCAGGTCCAGGTCGACGCGTACGTCCGAGGCAGCGACGGCACGTGGCGGTGGGTCAGCGGCACGCCGCAGGCGACGCCGACGCTGCCCGACGGCGTGCACAGCGCCGACGTCGCGGGGCTGCGCCTCACCTACACCGGCGACATCACCCCCGGCGACGGTGCGGCGGTCGACGTGCGGCTGGCCCAGCGCGACACCCACCGCGTCACCGGCACCGACCTCTCGACCCGGACCACCCGGGTGGACAACGTCGTCGTCGCGACGGCGACCTCCCGGGAGCTCGACCGCTCGGCGAGCACCGAGGCCCGCGCCCACCACACCGTCCGGCCGGCGACCGTCGCCGTCACGACGGTGAAGAACATCGAGCCGAACACCCTCACCGGCGGGCAGAGCGCGACGGGCACCCTGACCGCCACCAACAGCGCCTCCCCGGTCGCCGAGCTGCGCCTGGCCGACCTCGACTTCTTCACCACCGACATCACCTTCGGCGGCTTCACCGAGGCACCCACCTGGCCCGCCGGCGCGACGGCCGGCGCCGTCGTCTTCCACCCGCTCGACGGGGGCGCGGCGGTCACGGTCCCCTTCGCGGCCGGCGAGGTCCCGGCGGCACCGGACACGCTCATCTCCGGCTTCGAGCTGGTGTTCACCGCCGACGGCAACGCCATCGAGGAGGCGGCGAGCACCACCGCCCTCTTCCGGATCGACACGACCGAGGACGCCGCCGGCGAGGCCGCCGAGGCCACGGTCACCAATACCGTCACCACGACCGCGACCGCCGCCAACGGCACCGCCGCGAGCGACTCCGACAGCGACCGGCTCACGGTGGTCACCCCCGCCGTCGGGGTGACCCTCGACAAGCAGGTGCGCCCCACGACGTCGGTCCAGCCCGGGGAGAGCGTCTTCGTCAGCCTGCACGCCCGCGGCACCGCGACCGACCGCGCCACGCTCCACGACGTCGTCGTCGAGGACGTCATCGGCGCGGGCGACGCCGAGTTCTGGGACGCGTTCGACCTCGTCGCGCTCGCCCCCACCCAGGTGCCCGCCGACACCGTCCTCACCGTCGAGGTCCACGACGCCACCCGGGGCTGGGTGGAGCTGACCACCCACGGCCCGGAGGGCGTCGCGACGGTCCTCGAGCTCGACCGCCAGACCTTCGCCGCGGCCACCTCCAGTGCGGGCGCCACCGACATCACCGGTGCCCGGTTCTCCTTCCGCAGCGGCGCCGGGCTGCCCAACGACATCACCCTGACCCCCGTGCTCGTCCTGGACGCCCGCAGCGAGCTGCGCAGCGGCGGCCCGGTCGACACACCGGAAGGCGAGGACGCGGCGCAGCGGCCCACCGCGTACCGCAACAGCGCCACCACCGACGTCACCGGCACCTCCGCCGCCGGCAGCGAGCTCACCGACGACGACGGCGACACCGACACCGCCCGGGTCGTCACCCACCCCGGTGGGACGGGCGCGCTGCGCATCGCCAAGGAGTGGGACAAGGACCTGGTGAGCGCCCAGGCCGCCGCCACCGCGAGCACCGCGCTGCGCTGGAGCGTCACCCCGGGCTTCGCGACCGTCACCGTGACCGACCCCGCCACCGACGCCGGCGCGCCGTCCGGCACCGTGTTCGAGGCGTTCGACCTGCTGCGGGTCCGTCCGATCGCCGGCAGCAGCACGCCCCTGAGCAACGGCTGGCACCTGAGGTACGACGACATCACGACCCTCGAGCTCCACGTCGCCGGCAGCTGGGTCACCGTCCCGGCCCCGGCCGGCGGCTGGGTGCAGGACGGGCGTTTCGTCGGCTACCAGCTCACCCCCGAACAGTCGGCGGCCGCCACCGGCGTGCGGCTCACGCTCACCGAGGACACCGCGGCACGCGAGGCCGCCCGGCAGCCCGGCGCCGCCTTCGACCCCTACGCCCCCGCCCCGGGCAGCGGCGTCGCCGCCGGCAGCGCCTCGCGCCGGTTCGACCTCGACTGGCAGCTGCGCGAGCGCACCCGCACCGACGACGGCTCCACCGGCGCCTGGGTCACCGACCAGGTCGTCTACAACGTCGCCGGCAGCCCCGGCACCGTGGACAACACCGTCGCCCTCGACGGGACCCGCGCCGACGGCAGCACCGCACGCGACACCGACGCCGATGCCATCCAGGTGGTCAACCCGGGCCCGGCCGTCACCGTCGCCAAGACCGTGACCACGGACCAGCCGGTCTACGTCCCGGAGCCGGACACGCCTGCCGCGGAGCGGCCCGCGGCCACCTGGACGCTCACCGCGCGCAACGCCTCCGTGGCCGCCGCCGGGCACGTGCGGGTCACCGACCCGGCCGTCGCCTGCCTCGCCCCGGCACCGCTCGCGGGCTGCCAGACCGACGCCCCGGACGCCGACCCGTTCACCGGCACGGACGTCGACTGGCTGGCGCACAACCCCTTCCGCTACGTCGACCTCACCGCCATCCGGCTCGCCGCCGGCATCCCGGACCAGGTGGACCTCGACGCCACCGTCGTGTGGCTGCTCCACCACGACGGCGCGGGCTACCGCACCAGCGAGCACACCGGCGCCCAGGCCGTCGCGCTCGACGCGGCCGCGCTGGCCGACGTCGTCGGCGTCTCGGTGACCTTCCAGGCGCACGACGCCGGCGCCGCCGGGGCGGGCAGCACGATCACGCAGGCCAACGAGCTGCGGGTCACCCTCGAGTCCCGCCTGCGCGCCACCGTCCGGGGCACCGACGAGCCGCTCACGCTCGACGTCGCCGAGACCCTCGACGTGGACAACCTCGCCTTCGCCCAGTCCTACGACGACGTCCTGAGCCCGACCGTCCCGACCGGCGACCTCGCCGCCGCTCGGGCCGTGCTCACCGGCGGCGACGTCAACATCGCGCCGGCGAAGTCCGTGAGCCCATCCGAGGTGCTCGTCACCGCCCCCGACGTGCCGGTGACCGTCACCCTCGCCGCCGACCAGGGCAGCAACCCGCGCAGCACCCTGTCGCCCAGCCGGGTCGTGCTCGAGGACCACGCCGGCTCCGCGGACTTCTGGGACCGCTTCGACCTCACCGGGCTCGGCGCGGTGACCCTGCCGGACGGGGCCGACCGTGTCCGGGTGGACGTCCACGGCCCGTGGGGCGCGGACGGGGAGCCGGCCTGGGTCGAGGGGACGCCCGCCGCGACCGCGCAGCTGCCCGTCCCGGAGAGCTCCTACGGCGAGGTCCAGGGCATCCGCTTCGTCTTCACCCGCTCCGACGGCGGCTACTTCGACCCGACACCCCCGCCGGCCGCGGGCTGGTCGGCCCGGGCCCAGTTCACCGTCCAGCTGCGCGAGACCTACCGTGCCTCGGGTGAGGACATGGTCTTCGCCGGCTCGGTGGACAACACCGTCACCGCCCAGAGCTTCCGGAACGACGGGAAGGACTCCGCGCCGGTCACGGCCACCGCGCAGGTCACGCTGAGCGAGGGCACCCGCGAGCTCGAGGTCAACAAGCTGACCAACGAGGGCAACCGGCTCGCCAACCCGGGTGAGAACGTGCCGTTCCGGATCTCCTTCACCAATGCCGGCACCGGTTTCCTCACGATCACCGAGTTGCGCGACACGTTGCCCACCGAGCTCGTCCACCTCGGCGAGCCGGAGCCGGTGTACACCGCCGACGAGGACGGCCTCCTGTCCGAGGACGTCACGCTGCGGGTCGACGGCGCGGACCTCGTCCTCACCTGGCCCGAGGGCGGCAACCGGATGGCACCGGGGGAGACCTTCGTCGTCGACCTCGCCCTGGAGCTGCAGCCTGCCCGCGACCGGGTCTTCAACGACGTCGTCGTGACGACGGCCGAGCCGCTCGACCGCTGCGGCAACGTCGACGGCAGCACCAACTGGGGACAGCCGGGTGGGGACACCTCGTGCGCCACCCGCGACTACGTCGACGCCGTCGCCGGCCCGAACCTCTTCGCGGTCAAGGGCGTGCAGGGCTCCCTCGAGGGCACCGCCGCCGGTGGCGCGTACCACCCGGGCACCGGCGCGGTGTGCACCCCGACCCTGGAGGCCACGGGCGGGTCCTACTACCGCTCGCCGTGCCTCGCCCACAGCCAGCTGGGCGGGGAGGACCACTGGGTGCTGCGCGTCCAGAACGCCGGGACCTCCCCGGTGACGTCGATGACCGTCTTCGACCAGCTCCCGGTGGACGGCGACGGGTTCCTCGTCTCCGGCGCCGCCCGCGGGTCGACCTACCGGCCCCAGTTCGTCGGCGAGTCCCTCGCCGTCCACGCACCGGACGGCACGGAGGTCGTCGTGGAGACGACGACGAGCCCGGACGTGTGCCGCGGCACCTGGGCGGGCCTGACCGGCAGCACCCCGCACACCCCCTGCGAGCAGTCCGGCGAGGTCTGGACCGTGGTCGGCGACGGCACCGACTGGGCCGCCGTCACCGGGCTGCGCGTCTCCCTCGACTTCGCCGGGACCGCCACCGGTGCCCTGGGGACCGGCGACCTCGTCGACGTCACCTTCCGCACCCGCAACGTCGTCGCCACCGACGACGACCCGAGCGGCGCCCCCGGCGTCGTGCCGGCGGCCGACTCCGTGGCCTGGAACCAGTTCGGCGTGCAGTACACCGACGTGGACCAGCGCGGCCAGGAGACGGTCAAGCGGCTGGCCCCGAACACCGTGGGCGTGCACCTGCGCACCGGGTCGATCGGTGTCGCCAAGGAGGTCACCGGGCCGGCGGCCGACGCCTACGCTCCCGACGCCTTCGACGTCGAGGTGGCCTGCCGGGTCGGCGACACCGCCCTCGACCTCGGCGACGCCGCGACGGTGACCCTGTCGCCGGACAACGACTACCGCGTGCGCATCGACGGCATCCCCTACAGCGCCGACCCGCAGACGGCGTGCACGGTGACCGAGGCGGGGCAGAGCGGCGCGTTCGGCGAGACGTCCCGTACCGTCGACCCGGTCGGCGGCCTGCTCACGCTCGTCGAGCCGACCGACCCGGCCGTCACCACCGACGAGGTGCCCGCGGCTCAGGTCGCCACCGTCACGAACGACTACCGGTTCACCGGTCTGTCGGTGACCAAGGCGCTGGACACCGCGGCCACCCGCGGTGACCTCGGACCGTTCGACTTCACGCTCGCGTGCACCTCGCCCACCGGCCTGCCGGTCGCCCTGGGCGACGACGGCGCCACGACGCTGGCCTTCACCCTGGCGGAGGGGGAGACCTTCACCGCTCCCGCGGGCCGCATCCCCGTGGGCTCCGCCTGCCTGGTGACCGAGACCGACGGCTCCGCGGCCGACCGGGTGGTCGTCGTGGGGGACAACGTCTCCGACCACGGTGACGGCTCGGCGACCGTCGTCCCCGGCGTCGAGCCGGCCGCCGTCGTCGTGACCAACGGCTACGACGCGGGCACGCTCACCGTGGCGAAGGAGACCGCCGGGGACGGCGCCGACCGGTACGGCGACGGGCCGTTCGGCTTCGCGGCGGTGTGCACCTACCGCGGCCAGACGCTGCTCGAGGAGAGCTTCGCGCTCCGCGGCGGCCAGACCCGGTCCTTCGGGGTGTTCCCGGCGGGCACGGAGTGCACCGTCACCGAGACCACCCCCGGCGGCGCCACGGCCACCGCGCTCGACCCGGCCGACGGCACGGTCCTCGTCCCGGCCCCCGCCGACGCGGCCGACGTCAGCGACGTCCGGGTGACCGCCACGAACACCTTCGACGTCGGCGCGCTGGAGATCGTCAAGACGGTCGACGGCGAGGGTGCCGAGCTGTGGGGCGCCGGCCCCTTCACCGCCGCGGCCGGGTGCACGTGGGAGAAGGACGGCGAGACCCTGCCGGTGGCGCTGCCGCACGACGGCGTGGTGCTGCTGACCCGGGAGAACGGGTACAGCGCGCGGCTCGACGACCTCCCGGTGGGGGCCGCCTGCACGGTGACCGAGACCGGCACCGGCGGGGCCACGGCGTCGGCCGTCGTCCCCGCGGACGGCGCCGTCACGGTCCCGGCCGTCGCGGACGGCGAGCGTGGGACGGCCACCGTCACGCTGCGGAACACCTTCGACGTGACCTCGCTCGAGGTCGTCAAGGAGGTCCAGGGCGACCTCACCGCCCCGGGCGCGGAGGGCCCCTTCGAGGTCGAGCTCGCGTGCACCCGCGAGGTCGACGGGCAGGCCGTGCCGCTCGAGGTCCCGGGAGGGGCGGTGCGTGAGCTGAGCACCGCGACCGGGCTGCGGACCGTGTACGAGCAGCTGCCCGTCGGGGCGGAGTGCCGGCTCACCGAGACCGGGACGGGCGGGGCCGACGGCACCCTCGTCACCGTCGCGGTGGACGGCCAGGAGCCGGTGACTTCCGAGGGCACGAGCGCCACGGTCGACCTCGGCGCCACCACCGCCCCGGGCCAGGCCCGCGCCGTCGTCGTCAACGCCTTCGACGCCGTCCCCCTCGAGCCGGAGCTGCCTGCCGACTCCGGGACCGGCTCCGGTCTCGGGACCGGCTCCGGTCTCGCGCAGACGGGGGTGCGGGCGGCCGCCCTGGCGGGCGTCGCTGCGCTGCTCGTCGCCCTCGGCGTGACCGTCGTCCGCCGCCGCGCCACCACCCGGCGCCCCTGAGCCGCGGCCGCGTCGGACCTTCCCCCCGGGTCCGACGCGGCCGCGCCCGCCCATCTCCCCACCCAGCGCCGCCCCCTCACCGGCCGCACCCTCACCGCAGCCTCCACAGAGGGCCCACCTCCCACCGAGAGCCAAGACCCCGCCGAGAGCCCACTTCCCACCGAGAGCTCA
>NZ_CALGNQ010000229.1 GCF_937958535.1 uncultured Georgenia sp.
CCGCGAGCGACATGACGTGCCAGCGGGCCGTCACCGGGCGCACCTGCTCCACCTCACCCATCCAGCGTGACGTCATCCACGCCCAGGGGCAGATCGGGTCGAACCAGAAGTCCGCGACGTCCTTCGCGGCCACGTCCTGGGTCATGCATCCTCCTTGTCGACGGTGTCCGGCGCCCTCGCGCCGGCCCCGTCCAGCCTAAGCCTCGGCCGTGGCCCGGTCGGTGCCGGCCCCGGGCAGGTACTCCAGGTGCTCGACGTCGACGACGGTGTCGGTGGGGCGGCCGTTGCTCGTCGCGTAGACACCGAGCCACAAGCCGAGGAAGCCGCCGGTCGTGACGCTGTCGAGAGTGCGGCCGTCGACCACCCCGACGGTCGCGGGGGCCGCTCCGGGCGTGCCGGCGAGCAGCACGTACTCCTGTCCGCGGGCCCGGACCGTCAGGGTCACCCGCCCCTCGTCGACCGGCAGCGACCCGAGGTCGACCTCGACGCCGCGGCGGCGGTGGACCGCAGCGACCCGTCGGGCGGCCGCAGGCCCCGGTCCGGTCGTGACGAAGAGCCGCACGTGGTCCTGCTCGGACTGCCGGACGACGAGCCCCGCCTCCTCCCCCGCCGCCGGCTCGACGCGCAGGGTTGCGCGCACATCCACGTCCCGGTGCTGCTGGCGCACGCCGAGGAAGGCCGGCACCCCGGCCTCGGCGAGCGTGGTGGGACGCATCCGGACGGTCCAGCCCTGGCCGGCCGGTGTCGCGAACTCGGCGGCCGGCCGGCGGAGCGAGGTCCAGCGCAGGTCGTCGGGCGGCACGACGCCGGATGTCGAGCCCTGCGCCGTCCCGAGCGGCCGCGGAGCGGCCACGGGTACCTCGACCTCCGCAGGCACGCGGCCCTCGCCGGGCGCGAAGACCGGCCAGCCGTCCTCCCAGGACACCGGGACGAGGAAGGTCTCCCGGCCGAGGTTGTAGTGGTAGCCGCCGTACGGGCGCATCCCGAGCAGCACGGCCCACCAGCGCCCCACCGGGTCCTCCACGAGGTCGGCGTGCCCGACGCCGACGACGTCGACGTCGCGCCCGAGGTGGCGGTGGGTGAGAACCGGGTTCGCCCGGTTCCCGGTGTACGGGCCGGTGACCGACTCGGCCCGGGCCACGGAGACGGCATGGTGGAACTCGGTCCCACCCTCGGCGGTGAGCAGGTAGTAGGTCCCGTCCACCCGGTACAGGTGCGGCGCCTCGGACCACACGACGTCCCGCAGCGCACCGGTCCACACGACGTGCTCCCGGCCGACGAGCCGGCGGGTCTCGCGGTCGAGCTCCCGGACCCAGATCTCGGTCTGGTCGTGCCACTGCGGCTCACGCGCGAGGCGGGTGCCGTGCAGCCAGACGCGGCCGTCGTCGTCGAAGAAGATCGACGGGTCGATGCCGTCGGCGTCCAGCCACACGGGGTCGGACCACGGCCCGGCCGGGTCCTGCGCCGTCATGAGGAAGTTGCCGCCACGGTCGGGGTCCTGCTGGTCCACAAGCGTGCACACGACCCAGAACGTCCCGCCGTCGTAACGGATCGTCGGCGCGTACAGCCCACCGGACGAGGCGATGCCGTCGAGGTCGAGCTGGCCGGCCCGGTCGACGACGTGGCCGATCTGCTCCCAGGCGACGAGGTCACGGCTGTGGAAGACCGGCAGCCCGGGGAAGTACTCGAAGGTCGAGGTCACCAGGTAGTAGTCGTCCCCGACCCGGCACACGGACGGGTCCGGGTAGCAGCCCGGCAGGACCGGGTTACGCACCGTCGTCACCGGACACCTGCCTCCCTCGCAGCCGTCGGGACGGTCATGGCCACGGCGACCTGCCGCGGCTCGGCCGCGGTCACCTCGTGGAGCGCGCCGGTGATCCGCAGGGTCGCCCGGGCGGTGGCCGACCCGGGCAGCGTCCGTCGGACCGCCCGGCGGCCGTTGGTGATCGCGCCGCCGGTGTCCTGGCCGATGTCCCGCTCCCGTCCGGAGGCCCCGGCGTGGGAGGCCACCCACACCTCGACGTCACCCGGCTCGACCACCCGCACGAGACGCTCGTCGGAGAAGGCGAACCGGCCGGTCGGAACGGTGAAGGTGATCCGCCTCGCCTCGCCGGCACCCAGGGTCACGCGGGCGTAGCCGAGGAGCTGGACCACCGGACGGGCGACCGAGGCGCGGACGTCGTGACCGTAGAGCTGGACCGTCTCCGTGCCCGCGACGTCCCCGGTGTTGGTGACGGTGACGGCCGCGGTGAAGGTGCCGCCGGCGGCCACCTCGGCGTCGACCTCGAGGTCGTCGTAGCGGAAGCTGGTGTAGGACATCCCGAAGCCGAACGGCCGCAGCGGCGTGGAGTCCGCCGTGGTGACGTCCGACGGCCCGCCGAGCACGGGGTGGAGGTAGGAGTAGGGCTGTGCGCCGGTCGAGCGGGGCAGCGACAGCGGCAGCCGGCCCGAGGGGTTGACCGCACCGGTGATGACGCGCGCGATGGCGGTGGCGCCCTCCTCGCCGGGGAGGAACGCCTGGAGCACGGCGGCCGGCCGGGCACCGGGCCCGTCCAGCGCCCAGCCGATGGCGTAGGGCCGCCCGGTGATGAGCACGAGGACCACGGGCGTCCCGGTCGCCACCACCGCCTCGACGAGCTCGCGCTGGACCCCGGGCAGGTCGAGTGACTCGACGTCGTTGCCCTCGCCCACGGTGCCGCGCCCGAACAGCCCGGACTGGTCACCGACCACGACGACCGCGACGTCCGCACCCTCCGCCGCGGCGACGGCGTCGGCGAACCCGGAGGTGTCCTCCCCCTCGACGGCGCAGCCCGGGGCGAGCCGCAGCTCCGGGGAGCCGCCGCCGGACTGCGTGAGCACCGCTTCCAGCGCTCGAGCCACCGTCGGGATCTCGATGCCGGCGGGGTACTGCGGGTGGTGCGGCAGCACGTGGTTGACGAAGGAGTAGCAGCCGAGCAGCGCCTCGCTGCGGTCGGCGTTCGGGCCGATCACGGCGACCCGGGCGGGCGGGGTCGCGAGCGGGAGCACACCGTCGTTGGTCAGCAGCACGACCGACTCCTCGGCGATGCGGCGGGCCAGGTCACGGTGCCGGGGTGAGTCGAGGTCCACCGTCGTCGGCGGCTCGTCCTCGTACGCCTCGGGGTCGAGCAGCCCGAGCTCCTCCTTCTGCGCGAGCACGCGCAGCACCGCCCGGTCGACGTAGCGCTCGTCGAAGGCGCCGCTGCGGATCCGCTCGGCGAGCGGCTCGAGGTAGGCGTCGCCGGTGGGGAGCTCGACGTCGATACCGGCGGTCAGCGCGAGCGCCGCCGCCCCGCCGCGGTCGGCGGCGACCCGGTGCATCACCTCGAGGAAGGCGACGGAGAAGTAGTCCGCCACCACGGTGCCGTCGAAGCCCCACTCCTCCCGCAGGAGGGTGGTGAGGTACCGCGGGCTCCCGCCCACCGGGACGCCGTCGATGTCGTTGTAGGCGTTCATCACCGAGCGTGCGCCACCGTCGCGCAGCGCCATCTCGAACGGCGGCAGGTAGACGTCGGCGATCTCGCGCGGACCGGCGCTCACCGGGCCGTGGTTGCGGCCCGCCGTCGAGCCGGAGTAGCCGACGAGGTGCTTGAGGGTGGCGTGGACACCGGCCGCCTGGAGACCGCGGACGTAGGCCGTGCCGATGGTGCCGACGAGGTACGGGTCCTCCCCGATCGACTCCTCCACCCGCCCCCAGCGGGGGTCGCGGATGACGTCGAGCACCGGGGCCAGGCCCTGGTGGATCCCGAGCTCGCGCATCGAGTCACCGATCGCCCGGGCGGCCTCCTCGATGAGCGCGGGGTCGAAGGTCGCCCCCCAGGCCAGCGGGGACGGGAAGGCGGCGGCCTTCCAGGCGGCGAGCCCGGTGAGGCTCTCCTCGTGGACGAGCGCGGGGATCCCGAGCCGGGTCTCGCGCTTGAGCCGGCGCTGCTCCTCCCACAGCCAGCCGGCCCGCTCCGCCGGGTCGACCGGCCGGGTGCCGTAGACCCGCGTGTAGTGCCCGATGCCATCACGGGTGATCTCCGCCAGGCGGGTGGCCGGTGCCTGCCCGGCGCTCATCTCGGACTGCATCGGCGCCACGGAGCCGTTCTGGTCGAGCCAGTAGCCCACGAGCTGGGCGAGCTTCTCCTCCAGGCTCATCTGCGCGTGGAGGTGGCGGACGCGCTGGGAGACCGCCGGCATGGCGGGGACGAGATCGGACACGAGGCCCTCTCCTTCGTTCGTGCGAGGCGACGGCGGCGCGGGGAGCGCGCCTGCCGCGGCGGGTGGGTGTGTGGGTGCGGGTCGGGTCAGCCCTTGACGGCGCCCGTGAGACCACCGACGATCCGCTTCTCGAAGAACGAGAAGAAGATGAGCGCCGGGATCATCGACAGCGAGGTGAACGCCAGCACGCGGGCGGTGTCCACGGAGTACTCCGACGAGAACGCCTGGACCCCCAGCGGCAGGGTGTAGGACGCCTCGTTGTTGAGGATGAACAGGGGCAGCAGGTAGCTGTTCCAGCTCGCGATGAACGCGAGGATCCCCACGGTGACGACGCCGGGGACCGACAGCGGTACGACCATCCGGAAGAAGAAGCCGAGCCGGCCGGCGCCGTCGATCGCCGCCGCCTCCTCCAGCTCCCTGGGGATCGCCCGCAGGAACGGCACGAGGATGATGACGGTCGTCGGCAGCGCGAAGGCGATCTGCGGGACGATGATGCCGGTGAGGCTGTTCATCATGCCGAGGTTGCGGACGAGGATGTACAGCGGTGTGATCGCCACCGTGATCGGGAACATGAGGCCGGCGGCGAACAGGGAGTACATGGCCCCCCGGCCGCGGAAGTCGTACCGGGCGAGGACGTAGCTCGCCATGACGCCGAGCACGACGACGCCGGCCGTGGTGAAGACCGCCGCGATCGTCGAGTTGCCGATCTGCCGCCAGAACACCGGGTTGGCCAGCACCTCGAGGTAGTTCTCCACCACCCACGGGTCCGGCAGCCCCGAGGGGTCGGTGGTGATCTGGGAGTTCGTCCGGAAGCCGCCGATGATGATGTAGAGGACCGGCGCGATGCAGATCCCGACGAAGAGGACGGCGACGGCGTAGGTCACGGGTCCGCCGCGGCCCAGCCGGGACTCCCCGCCCCGCTCGGAGGCGGCGCGGCGGCGTCGGATCGCCTCGCGTGGCGCGGTGATCGCCGTCATCACTTCTTCCCTTCGGTGAGGGCGCCCTCGGTATCGCGCCGCAGGACGTAGCGCTGGTACAGGAGCGCGATGGTCAGCGAGATGAAGAACAGGACGACGGCGGCAGCGTTCCCGAAGCCGTAGCTGCTCGCGTTGCGTCCGAACATCACCATGTAGGTGGCCATGGTCGAGGTCCCCGCCGTCGTGGAGACGTACTGGCCCCAGATGATGTAGACGAGGTCGAAGAGCTGCAGGGAGCCGATGATCGAGAGGAAGGCCCAGATCCGGACCGTGGGGCCGAGCAGCGGCAGCGTGATCCGACGCTGGGTCTGCCAGTAGGAGGCGCCGTCGAGCGCCGCCGCCTCGTAGAGCTCCTCGGGGATGGACTGCAGACCTGCGAGGAAGAGGATCACCGCGAAGCCGATGTACTTCCACGAGATGATGATCATGAGGGACCAGATCGCGATGTCCGGGTCCGCGAGCCAGTCCACCGTCCAGTCCGGCAGGCCGGCCTTGACGAGGAGGTCGTTGACCGCTCCCGTGGTCCGGAGCATGAGCGACCAGCCGGTCCCGACGATGACCTCGGCGATGACGTACGGCACGAAGATGAGCACCCGGACGACCGACCGCCCACGGATCCGCCGGTTGAGCAGGAGGGCGATCGCCACCGCCGCCGGACCCTGGATGACCAGGGACATGACGACGATGAACAGGTTGTGCCGCAGCGCGTCGTGGAAAATCGGGTCCTGGAGGATGATCCGGTAGTTCTCCAGGCCGACGAACTCGGTCGCCGGCCCGAAGCCGTTCCATCGGAAGAAGCCGTAGTACGCCGCCATCAGCACCGGGAAGATGACGAAGCTGAGGAAGACGACGACAGCGGGACCGGCCAGCAGCGCGATCTCCCCGCGCTTGCGCCAGTCCGGCCGGCCGCGTCGCGCCCGCCGGGCGGGAGACGCCGCCGCGACGGCGACGCCTCCCGCACCCGACGCGGTGCCTCCGGGCGGGGCCTGTTGAAGGGCCAGCGACTGGTGGCCCGACGGGTCAGACATGACGGGCCACTACCCCCGGGCGGCGGAGCTGTTGACGGCGTCGATGATGCCCTGGGCGTCGCCCTGCCCGGCGAGCATCTCGACGACACCGGCGTTGAGCGCGTTGCCGACGTTCTGGCCGAAGAGGGTGTCGAGCCAGACCATGACGTACGGGGCCTCGTTGTAGGAGGCGAGGATGTCCTGGAGCGCACCCTCCTCGACGACGCCCTGCGCCTCCTGGCTGGCCGGCAGGGTGTGGAACGCCTGCGCGTAGCCCTCCTGGTACTCCTGCTGCATGAAGAAGTTGAGGAAGGCGGTGCACTCCTCCACCGGCGCCTGCGCCGAGCAGGTGAAGCCGTCGACGCCGCCCATCATCGCGGCGGGGTCGCCGGCACCGCCCTCGACGGCGGGGAAGGGGAACCAGCCGAGGTCCGGGAGGGGCTGCTCGTCCGGCGTGAGCGAGGCGATGACGCCGGGGTTCCACGCGCCCATGAGCTCCATCGCGGCCTGGTGGTTGGCGATGAGGCCGGCGGAGGAGCCGGCGCCCTGCTGCGCCGGGGTGGTGAGGAAGCCGTCGTTGAAGGGCTCGGTCGCGGCGAAGTCCGCGAGCGCCTCACCGGCCTCCAGCCAGCACTCGTCCTCGAAGGTGCCCGCCTCGGCGGCCGCCTCCATGGTCTCCTGCGAGCAGTACCGCAGGGCGAAGAAGTAGTACCAGTGGGCCGCCGGCCATGCGTCCTTGGCCCCGAGGGCGATGGGCTGGATCCCGGCGGCCTTGAGCGCGTCGACGGCGTCTTCGAGCTCGGCCATCGTCGTCGGCGGGGTGTCGATGCCGGCCTGCGCGAACAGGTCCTGGCTGTAGTAGATGCCGCCGGGGAGCACCGCGGTGGGCATGCCGTAGATCCCGCCGTCGACCGTGAAGGCGCTCAGCGCACCCTCACCGACCGCGGCACGGGTCGCGTCGTCGATGTGGTCGGTGAGGTCCAGCGCCTGGCCGGCGGCCACGACGTCGGCCAGCTTGCCACCGCCCCGCGCCATGAAGATGTCCGGTGCGTCCCCGGAGTTGAGGGCGGTCTGCAGTTTCCCGTCCATGTCCTCGTTCTGGATGGACTGGATGGAGATCGTCACCCCGGGGTTGGCCGCCTCGAAGTCCGCGACGGTGTTCTCCCAGTACTCCTTGCCCTCCCCCGTGGTCGAGTTGTGCCAGAAGGTCATCGCGACGTCGCCGTCACCTCCTCCGGCGCCGTCGTCGCTGCCGCAGGCCGCGAGCCCGAGGGCCGCGACCACCACCGTCGCCGTGGTCGCCAGTGTCTTGCGAGCTGTCATGGTTCCGTCCTCTGGTCAGGGGGCGAGTCGATCGACCGACCGGCGAGGGTCCGCCGGTCGGCGGGTGGCAACGGCGACAGCACCCTGGGGGGTGGTGGAGTCGTCATCGAGATCACTTCCGGTCGCCATCAGCCGTGGCCGCCCCCGACTATGGCTGCGCTCACACCGGTTTGTCAATCGTTATCGATAACGTTTTACTACCGATGGTCGGTCCGGGACTCCGCACCGGCGCGGGCTCGGCTCGACGCCGACCGCGGCACTATGCGCGTGTGTCGCCCGGCGGCGGCGTGGCAGGATCGAGGCGGTCGTCCCTCCACCGGCGACCGTCGCGCAGAAGGAGTCACCGTGCCCGGAGAGAACCTCACCCGCCAGGAGGCCGCCGAGCGCGCGGCGCTGGTCGACGTCGAGTCCTACGACGTCGAGCTCGACCTCACCCGCGGGGAACGGGTGTTCGCCTCCCGCACGACGATCTCCTTCTCCGCCCGCACCGGTGCGAGCACGTTCGTCGACCTCATCGCCGACACCGTCCACGAGATCCGGCTCAACGGCCGCTACCTCGACCCCCACGCGTGGGACGGCGCCCGCATCACGCTCACCGACCTGGAGGAGCGCAACGAGCTGCTCGTCGTCGCCGACGCCCGCTACATGCGCACCGGCGAGGGGCTGCACCGGTTCGTCGACCCGGTCGACGAGGAGGTCTACCTCTACAGCCAGTTCGAGGTGGCCGACTCCCGCCGGGTCTTCGCCGTCTTCGAGCAGCCCGACCTCAAGGCGAGCTTCCGCTTCACCGTCACCGCACCGCGGCACTGGACCGTGGTCTCCAACTCCCCCACGCCCGAGCCGGAGCCCGCCCCCGACCACCACGACGCGGCCGTGTGGCGCTTCGCCCCCACACCGCGCATCCCCAGCTACATCACGGCGGTCGTCGCCGGGCCCTACCACCGGGTCACCGGCGAGCTCACCAGCTCCGACGGGCGCACCATCCCGCTCGGGGTGTACTGCCGTGCCTCCCTCGCCGAGCACCTCGACGCGGAGAACATCCTCGACGTCACCCGCGCCGGGTTCGCCTTCTTCGAGGAGGCCTTCGACCGGCCCTACCCGTTCGAGAAGTACGACCAACTCTTCGTGCCGGAGTTCAACGCCGGCGCCATGGAGAACGCCGGTGCCGTCACCTTCCTGGAGAACTACGTCTTCCGCTCCAAGGTGCCCGAGGCGACGGTCGAGCGACGCGTCGTCACGATCCTCCACGAGCTGGCCCACATGTGGTTCGGCAACCTCGTGACGATGCGCTGGTGGGACGACCTGTGGCTCAACGAGTCCTTCGCCGAGTTCATGTCGACCCTGGCCACGGCCGAGGCCACCCGCTGGCGGGACGCGTGGACCACCTTCTCCTCGCTGGAGAAGGCGTGGGCCTACCGGCAGGACCAGCTCCCCTCGACCCACCCGATCGTCGCGGAGATCCGCGACCTGGAGGACGTCGAGGTCAACTTCGACGGGATCACCTACGCCAAGGGCGCCTCGGTGCTCAAGCAGCTCGTCGCCTGGGTGGGCC
>NZ_CALGNQ010000230.1 GCF_937958535.1 uncultured Georgenia sp.
CAGGAGGGTCGACATGAATGGTGCCATCACCCGCGGCGTCATTTTCGTGCACTCTGCGCCCCGCGCGCTCTGTCCGCACGTGGAGTGGGCGGCGGGCACGGTGCTCGACGGCCGGGTCTCCTTCGAGTGGACGCCTCAGCCCGCCGCGCCGGGGATGTTCCGGGCGGAGTACTCGTGGGTGGGGCCCGTCGGCACGGGTGCGCGCCTCGCCTCGGCCCTGCGCGGCTGGAACCACCTGCGCTACGAGATCACCGAGGACCCCTCACCGGGGGTGGACGGCGGACGCTGGTCCCACACCCCCGAGCTGGGCATCTTCCACGCCCAGACCGACGCGCACGGCAACGTCGTCGTCCCCGAGGACCGGATCCGGGCGGCACTCGAGTTCGCCTCCGACCCCGCCCGCATGCGCCACGAGATGAACCTCGCTCTCGGTCAGGCGTGGGACGACGAGCTCGAGCCCTTCCGCTACGCCGGCGCCGGCGCCCCGGTGCGCTGGCTCCACCGCGTCGGCTGACCCCCGGCCCCTCCCCGGCGGGGGCATGGTGATGTGGTCGGGACCGAGTCAGGGTGATCCACGTGGTGGGTCAGTTTGACCCTTCGTGGCACACATACTGTGCCCTGCTCTCGAAGCCTGGGATGTCGGGGCCGGCCCGGACGGGGGGGAAGCGAGCGCAGGGGGAGCGGTGATGTCGTTGGGACCGAGTCAGGGTGATCCACGTGATGGGTCAGCTTGACCCTTCGCGACACACCTACCGTGACCCGAGCTCGCAGCGAGCGATTCCGAGGCCCCGGACGGCGTCGAGGACGGTGCGAAGATCCGCACTGGGCAGCGGTGCGGGGTGACCGTCGCGACCACTGCGGTCAGGACGGCTCCGCGGGTCGGCGCTGCGGCAGCCCAGAATGCGCTTCTGGTGCTGGGAGGGGTTCCGCCGCAGCGCAGGCCCGGCGAGAGACCTGGTCAGACGTTGCGGACGGCGAGGGCGACGTTGTGGCCGCCGAACCCGAAGGCGTTGTTGAAGCCGACGATGTCACCGGCGGGCAGCTCACGCGGGGTGTCGCGGACGATGTCGATGTCGATGTCGGCGTCCACCTCGGTGAGGTTGATCGTCGGCGGGGCCGTGCGCTCCTTGATCGCCAGCACGGTGAAGATGGTCTCCAGCGCCCCGGCGCCGCCGAGGAGGTGGCCGGTCATCGACTTGGTCGCCGAGACGGTGACGTGGTCGGCCTCGCCGCCCAGGGCGCGCCGGATGGCCTTGGCCTCGATCCCGTCGCCCACCGGGGTGGACGTGGCGTGGGCGTTGACGTGGACGACGTCGCGCCCGGTGACGCCGGCGTCCTCCAGGGCGAGGCGCATGGCCCGCTCCTGTCCGGCGCCGGTCGGGTCCGGCGGGGCGATGGCGTAGGCGTCCGAGCTCATCCCCACGCCGATGACCTCGGCGTAGACCTTTGCACCGCGGGCGGCGGCGTGCTCGGCGCTTTCCAGGACGACGATCCCGGCGCCCTCACCGAGGACGAATCCGTCGCGGGTGACGTCGTAGGGGCGCGAGGCGCCGGCCGGGTCGTCGGTCCGCGTGGACAGCGCCTGCATCTTGGCGAAGGCAGCGATCGGCAGCGGGTGGATGGCCGCCTCGGTGCCCCCGGCCACGACGACGTCGGCCCGCCCGGAGCGGATCATCTGCACCCCGTAGGCGATCGCCTCGGCGCCCGAGGCACACGCGGACACAGGGGAGTGGGCCCCGGCCTTGGCGCCGACCTCGAGTGAGACGTAGCCGGCCGGGGAGTTGGGCATGAGCATCGGGACGGTCAGCGGCAGGACGCGTCGCGCCCCGCGCTCCTTGAGGGTGTCCCACGCGTCGAGCAGCGTCCACACGCCCCCGATGCCGGAGGCGACGACGGCGCCCAGGCGCTCGCCGTCGACCTCGGGGGAGCCGGCGTCGGCCCACGCCTCGCGGGTGGCGACGACGGCGTACTGGGCGCTGGGGTCCATCTTGCGGGTCTCGGTCCGCGCCAGGACGTCGGACGTCGGCACGGCGAGCTGGCCGGCGAAGTCGACCGGGATCTCGTACCGCTCGGCCCAGTCGTTGTCGAGCGTGCGGACACCGGACTTCCCGGCGAGGGCGGCGCTCCAGGTCGAGGGCACGTCCCCGCCCAGCGGCGTGGTGGCTCCGAGACCGGTGATGACGACGGTGGGGGTGGCCATTGTGTGCTCCTCGGGTGTGGTCGGCCGGGGCGGCCCGTGGTGCCGCCCCGGCCGGATGGGTCAGGCCTGCTGGGCGTTCTGGATGAAGGAGACGGCGTCCTGGACGGTCGTGAGGTTGGCGACCTCCTCGTCCGGGATGCGGACCTCGAACTTCTCCTCGGCCAGCGTGACGATCGTCATCATCGACAGCGAGTCGATGTCGAGGTCGTCGGTGAAGGACTTGTCCGGCTGGACCGACTCGACCGGCAGACCGGTCTCCTCGTTGACGATCTCGGCCAGGCCGGTGAGGATCTCCTGCTCGCTGTGAGCCATACGGGTTACTCCAATTTCGGTGTGGGTGGGACGGGGAACAGTGTGGTGCAACGAGGCGGCCGCCGCGGTCGGCGACGCGCCCGTCAGGGCAGCGCCACGACCTGGGCGGCGTAGACGAGCCCGGCGCCGAAGCCGATCTGCAGGGCGAGCGCCCCGGGCTCCACCTTGCCCTCCCGCTGCAGCCGCTCGGCCGCGAGGGGGATCGAGGCGGCGGAGGTGTTGCCGGTCTCGGCGATGTCGCGGGCGATGACGACGGAGTCGGACAGCCCCACCCGTTTGGCGAGCTGGTCGATGATCCGCATGTTCGCCTGGTGCGGGAGGAAGACCTCGATGTCCTCCGGCGTGAGCCCGGCGGCCTCGATCGCCGCGCCGGCGACCTTGGCCATCTCGAAGCTCGCCCACTTGAACACCGTGGGGCCCTTCTGCCGCAGCGTGGGCCAGGAGGTGTCCGAGCCGTCGCGGAAGGTGAGCCACGAGTGGGTCTGGTTGATGGCGTCGGCCTGCCCGCCGTCCGAGCCCCACACCGTCGGGCCGATGCCCGGGGTGTCGGAGGGCCCGACGACGGCGGCGCCCGCGCCGTCGCCGAGGAGGAAGGAGATGGAGCGGTCGGTCGGGTCGATGATGTCCGACATCCGCTCCGCGCCCACGACGACGACGTGCCGCGCGGTGCCGGCCCGGACGAGGGCGTCGGCCTGTGCGATGCCGTAGCAGTAGCCCGCGCACGCCGCGGAGATGTCGAACGCAGCCGCGGGGGTGGCCCCGATCCGGTCGGCGATCACCGCGGACAGGGCGGGCGTCTGTTCCAGGTGGGTGACGGTGGAGACGATGACGGCGTCCACCTGGGAGGGCTCGACACCGGCCTCGGCGAGCGCCTTACGGGCCGCCTCCTCGGTCATGTCGGCGAGGGTCTGGTCCTCCGACGCGCGGCGGCGCTCGATGATGCCGGTGCGCTGGCGGATCCACTCGTCGGAGCTGTCGAT
>NZ_CALGNQ010000231.1 GCF_937958535.1 uncultured Georgenia sp.
GACCGTGGCTGCCACCTGCGACGTCTGCGGCAAGCACCCCAGCTTCGGCAAGAGCGTCTCGCACTCCCACGTGCGGACGAGCCGTCGGTGGAACCCGAACATCCAGCGCGTGCGCACGGTGGTGAACGGGACCCCGAAGCGCCTCAACGTGTGCACCTCGTGCCTCAAGGCCGGCAAGGTCCAGCGCGCCGCACTGTGACCCTCCGCCCGGGTGACCGGGTGGGCTGAGCGTTGCCGAGGGCCGCTCGACGATGCGTCGGGCGGCCCTTTGGCGTGCCCGCCACCGGCCCTTTGGCGTGCCCGCCGCCGGTGCCGTGACATGCCCGCCGCCGGGCTCGACCGCCGCCCGCCCCGGGCGTGGCCGCCGCCGGTCCGGTGGCCCGCCGGCCGCTGGGCGGCTACCGACGCCGCGCGACGATGGCGCCGTGGGGACGGGTCCCCTGCACGACCGCACGGCGGCCGAGCAGGGCGCCGAGCGGGCTGCTGCGCTGGGCGGGCCGGGTGGTCGTGGTGAGCACCTCGAACCCGGCCTCCTCCAGCAGGCGACCGAGGCTCGCGGTGCTCCAGTAGTACGCCGTGGCGACCGCGTGGGAGAACGGCACGCGCGAGCTGCCGGCGAAGAACCCCACGAGCAGGCCGCCGCCGGGGGTGGTGACCCGTGCCAGCTCGCGCAGCGCCACAGGCATCTGCGGCGGGTCGACGTGGATGAGGGAGTACCAGGCGAAGACGCCACCGGCGAAGCCGTCGGGCAGGTCGAGGTCCATGAGGTCGGCCCGCTCGAAGGACAGGTGGGGGTAGCGCTCCTTGGCGAGCGCCACCATCTCGGGGGCGAGGTCCACGCCCCGGACGTCCAGCCCCTGGTGCCAGAGGAACTGGGTCCAGTGCCCGGGCCCGCACCCGACGTCGAGCACCGGGCCGGACAACGACCGGGCCCACTGGCTGACGAGCCGGCGGTCGTCCTCGTGGGTGGACCGCATGGACCCGAGCATGTCGGAGTACTCCTCCGCCCGCCGGCCGTACGCCGCTGCTACTGTGCCCCGCCCCACACTTGGCAGGCTAGCCCCTCCCCGCCGTCTTTTCCTCCGTCTAAAGTTCTGTTTTCTTCACCGGTAGGAAAGACGTCGGTCAGTGCCGCACCTCCGAGGTGCGGCCGGGGTGGCGGCCGTGGACGAGGTGGTACTGCACCCCGACGGCCAACAGGAGGGCGGCGACGACGAGGTACATCACCCGGTAGTCCCACCCGGTCACCAGCCCGCCGAGGGCGGCCGGGCCCAGCCCGGTGCCGAGGTCGAGCATGAGGTAGTAGGTGGCCACCGCGAGGCCGATCTTGTGCGGCCGGGCGAGGCGGACCGCGGCCGCCTGGGCGGTGGGCATGACCGAGCCGAAGCCCAGTCCGAGGAGCAGCCCGGCCGCGAGCAGCTCAGGCGCGGTGTCGACGCGGGAGAGCAGGACGAGCCCGCCCGCGTAGAGGAGGAGCGCCGGGTACATCACCCAGTTGTCCCCGAGGCGGTCCTGGACCCGTCCGGCGACCATGCGGGAGCCCAGCACACCGGCCGCGTTGACGACGAAGAACGTGCCGGCGTGGCTCGCGATGCCCAGCGAGTCGGCGAACGGGTGGGTGAAGGTGATGGTCGAGGCGTTGGCGACACCGACGACGAGCATGACGGTCGACAGCGGCAGCGTGTCCCGGTCGACGAGGCCGGCCCGCCCGCTGCTGCGCCGCGGCCCGGCCGCCGGGCGGCGCTCGGGCAGGAGGAGCGCCACGAGGAACGCGGTCACCGACACTGCGGCGGAGGCCCAGAACAGGGCGTCGTAGCCCCAGCGGTCGATGACGCCCAGCCCGCCCAGCGGGCCGAGGGCGGCGGCGAGGGGGACGCTCATGCTGAAGTACCCGGTGCCCTCACCTCGCCGGGCGGCCGGGATGACCGACTGGGCGATCGTCGTCGTCGCGGTGTTCGCCAGGCCGTGAGCGGCACCGTGGAGCAGGCGGACGGCGAGCAGCAGGGGGAGGTCGGCGGCGGCGAGGTAGGCCGGCGACATCGCGACGTACAGGACGAGCGCCCACACCAGGACGCCCCGCGGGCCCCGGGAGCCGATGAGCGGGCCGGCGACGAGCCGGCCCAGGACCGCCCCGACGATGAACATGCTCGACGCCAGGCCGGCGAGGCTGTCCGACGCGGCGAAGCGCTGAGCGGCGTACAGCGCCATCGTCGTCATGAGCAGGTAGAAGACGAGCATCGTCAGGGTGTTGACGACGACGGCGGTGAGGAGCTCCCGGGTCCACAGGCGCCCCGCGTGCTCCCCTGCTCCGGCTCCCGGCCGTCTCACCGGGCCGTCCCGGGGACCCGCCGGTCCGTGCCCCACCGAGCCGTTCGCTGATCGTCCATGGGGGTCCTCGCCATCGTGATCCGGACCCGCCGATCATATACGATACTCCTCACGTCGCCGCGGCCCCCACCGGGCGCGACCCGTCACCGCCGTCCCGGCCACATGCCGCGGACGTGGCGGCGAGCGCCCGCCTGCTCCCGGTGGCGTGTCTCAGTGCCGGCGCAGGAAGTCCGCGGGGACCGTGCGGGTGACGAGGACGTCGACGACCAGCACCCCACGGGCACCGTCCCGGGTCCACTCCCCCACGACGTCGAGGTCGGCGAGGCGGGTGACGCGGTGGCCCCCGGCTCCGAGCGCGCGGCCGAGGGCGGCGAAGTCGACGTCGTCGAGGAGCATGCCCTCGCGGTCGACGCCGGCCGCGCCGTACTGGTGGAGCTCGGCGCCGTAGGCGGCGTCGTTGAAGACCACGACGAGGCCGGACTCGGCCTCGCGCAGGAAGGTGACGAGGTCGGCGAGCCCCATCGCGCCGCCGCCGTCGCCGGTGACGAGCACCGTCGTGCGGTCGGGCCGGGCGCGGGCGGCGCCCACGGCCGACGCGGAGCCGAGGCCGATGGTCTGCAGCGCGGTGCCGACGAGGACGAGCTCGGTCGGGTCGCCGACCCGGGCGTGCTGGGGCATCCACCCGATGAACTGGCCGCCGTCGTGCACCAGGGCGCGGTCGGCCGGGAGCAGCTCGTCGAGCCGGCGGGCCACCAGCCGCGGGTCGAGGCGGCCGTCGTCGGCGAGCTCGGGCAGCGCGGACAGGTCGGCGCGCAGGTCTCCGGCGGCGTCCGGGGCGCGGTCGCGCCAGGTGCCCCCGGGAGGGGATGGCTGTGCGCCGGTGCCGTCGGACAGCGCGGTGAGCAGGGCGTGGGCGAAGGCGGCGGCGTCGGCGCGGATGTACCGGGTGACCTGGCCGTGGGTCGCCACCGGCCCGAGGTCCACCTGGACCACCTCGCGGGCAGCGGCGAGCAGCCGGCCGCGCTGGTCCTGGAAGTCGTTGAGGCTGATCCCGACGGCGAGGACGACGTCCGCGGAGGTGATGAGCTCCCAGCCGCGCGGGGTGCTGAAGCCGCCGGCGATGCCCAGGTCCCAGGGCGAGCCGGTGAGGCCGGCGGCTGTGGCCGAGGTCGCGAAGAGCGCGCCGAGGCGGTCCCCGACGCGGCGCAGCGTCTGCCCGGCGCCGGCGAGGTGGGCGCCGCGGCCGAGGAGCAGGAGCGGGCGCTGCGCACCGCGCAGGAGCGCGGCGACGCCCGCGACCTGCTGCACGGTGGGCTGCGGCGGCGCCGACGGGGAGACGCTGCCCATGCGGTGGGTGTCACCGGCCGGGGCGGTCGCGACGTCGTACGGGATGGACAGGACGACCGGGGTGCGGTCCCACCGCGCGAGGTCGTAGGCGTAGTGGGCCGCGGCCGCCGCGCCGTCGGCCGGGACGCGGACGACCGGGACGTCGAGGCCGGCCAGGAGCGCCTCCTGGTCGAGGTCCCACCAGCGGGGGGCTGCGCTGGGTCCCTCCCCCGCGACGAGGACGAGCGGCACGCGCGCCAGCCGGGCCTCGGCGAGGGAGGTGAGGGTGTTGGTGAGGCCGGCGCCGTAGGTGGTGGTCGCCGTCGCCAGCGCGCCTCCGGCCAGGTAGTGCGCCTGCGCCGCCGCCACGGTCCCCGCCTCGTGCCGCATCCGGACGTACGGCGCACCGGTGGCGGTGAGGTGCCCCACGACGTAGGCGTTGCCGTTGCCCATCACCCCGTAGACGGCGGCGCTGCGCTCGGCCACGACCGCGGCGACGGCGGTGGAGACGGTGGTCGACGTCCTCGTCGGTGTCATGCGCTCAGGATAGGGCGCGCCGTGCTGACGACGGCGCGCCCCGGCCCTGACGTCAGGCGCTGATGACCTGCGGGGCGCCGAGCTGCTTGAGCCCCTCGACGCCGAACTCCAGGCCGTAGCCGGACTGCTTGACCCCGCCGAAGGGCACCCGCGGGTCGACCGCGCCGTGCTTGTTGACCCACACCGTGCCCGCCTGGAGGCGGGCGGCGACGGCCAGGGCCTGCTCACGGTCGGTGCCCCACACCGAGGCGCCGAGGCCCACGTCCAGCGCGTTGGCCATCTCGACGGCCTCGTTCACGGTGGAGTAGCGGACGATCGGCAGGGCGGGGCCGAACTGCTCCTCGGCGACGAGCGGGTTGTCGTTGTCGACGTCGGCCACGAGCGTCGTGGGGTAGAAGTAGCCCGGCTGGTCCGGGTCGGGGTCCCCACCGAGGAGAACCCGGGCACCGGCGTCCTTGGCGGCCTGGACGAGGCGGGAGACGATGTCGAACTGGGCCTTGTTCTGCAGCGGGCCGAGCACGTTCTGCTCCTCGCGCCCCACGCCCATCGGGACCTGGCGGGCGACCTCGGTCAGCGCCTGGCAGACGTCCTCGTAGATGGACTCGTGGACGTAGAGGCGCTTGAGGGCGGCGCAGGTCTGGCCGGTGTTGATGAACGCACCCCAGAAGAGGTCCTCGGCGATCGCCCGGGGGTCGGCGTCGGGCAGCACGATGCCGGCGTCGTTGCCGCCGAGCTCGAGGGTCAGCCGCTTCACCGTGTCGGCCGAGGAGCGGATGATCGCCTTCCCGGTGACCGTCGAGCCGGTGAACATGATCTTGTCCACCTCGGGGTGGGCGGCGAGACGCTCCCCGACGCCACGGCCTCCGGAGACCACGCGCAGGACGTCGGTGGGCAGCTCCTGGGACAGGACGTGGACCAGGGCGAGCACGCTCAGCGGGGTGTACTCCGAGGGCTTGAGCACCACGGTGTTGCCCATGCGCAGCGCGGGGGCGAGCTGCCACACGCTGATCATCATCGGCCAGTTCCACGGCCCGATGGCGCCGACGACGCCCAGCGGCCGGTAGTGCAGCTCGGCGCGCGAGCCCTCCTCGTCCACGAGGACCTCGGGCTCGAGCGGGAAGGCGGCGGTGGCGCGCAGCCAGGCGGCGCAGGCGCCCACCTCGAAGCGGGCGTTGGGGCCGTTGAGCGGCTTGCCCTGCTCCCGGGAGAGCAGCTCGGCGAGTGCCTCGGCGTTCGCCTCGACGGCGTCGGCCGCCCGGTCGAGCAGCTCGCTGCGGCGCTCGTGCCCCAGGGCGGCCCACGCCGGCTGCGCCGCGCGGGCCGCAGCGACCGCGGCGTCCAGGTCGGCCACAGTGTGCTCGGGGGCGCGGCCGACGAGCTCGCCGGTCGCGGGGTCGAGGATCTCCCGGCCGCCCTCGCCGGCGGCGACGGCGGCGAGGAGGTCGGCGTAGGACAGTGCTCCGAGGGTGGTGTGCTGGGTCGTCATCGTCTCCCTTTCCACGGGTGGTCGGTGCCGGCGTCGTGACGGTCGCCACAGGCCGGGGCTGACCCCACCATGACCCAGCGCCGCGCCAGGGGTCTTGCGCTCCTGTGCCGAGGGCTTGTCGGCACGTGCACGCGTCGGGCGGGCCTCCCGCCTCCGTGCGTCCTCCTCCCGTCGCGACCTCGCCGCGGTGGTCAGGCGACGCGGCCGCGGGCCGCCGCGGCCTCGCGGTACGCGGTGGGCGACTGGCCGTACTCGGCCTTGAAGAGCCGGCTGAAGTGGGCGGCGTCGAGCAGCCCCCACCGGGCGGCGATCGCCGAGACCGGCCGGTCGGCGTGGAGCGGGTCGATGAGGTCGCGGCGGATGCGCTCCAGCCGGCGGGAGCGGATCCACGCCGACACCGTCTCCCCCTCCTCGGAGAAGATCGTGTACAGGTGCCGGATGGAGATGTAGTGGGCCTGGGCGATCGACGCCGGGGTGAGGTCCGGGTCGCCGAGGTGCTCCAGGATGTACTCCCGCACCTCCCGCGCGAGGCTGCGCGCGGGCCCGACGGCGCCGTGACGGCGCTGGTGCAGCTCCTGGGACAGCATCGTCACCAGCAGGTCGAGCGCGGAGTGCACGAGCCGCGTGGCGTGCGAGCCGGAGAGCTGGTCCATGTTGCGTCCCAGCTCGACGAAGAACGGGTTGATGACCCGCCCGAGCCCCTCGTCGCGCGGGAAGCGCACGGCGGTGACCTGGGCGACCTCGTCGCGCGGGAGGTCGACGGCCTCGTGCGGGAACATGATGACCATCGCCCGGTTCCGCTCGGGGAACGTGAGCCGGTAGGTGCGGTGGGTGTCGTAGATGGCGATGTCGCCGGGCTGGAGCGTGACGCACCGGCCGTCCTGCTCGAGGACCGCCGGCCCGCTGAGCTGGAGGCTGAGCTTGTAGAACCGGCCCTCGACCTGCTCGATGAGGGCCTCGGTGCGGCGCACGACGTGCGGGGTGGCGACGATCTCGAAGACCGACACGTCGTCGACGACGGTGCGCTCGAGGTGGCCGCGGAAGGGCACGCCGTCGAGCGCGTCGACCTCGAGCGGGACGAAGCTGCCCGCGACGACCGCACGCCAGGCGTCCAGGTCGAGGGTGCCGCGGAGCTGGTCGATGTCGACGACACCACTGGCGAAGCGGGGCATGCGGACTCCTTCGGACGGAGGACCCGGTGTGACCCCGATCATATACGACCCGAGGGTGGCCCGGGACACATCCCGCTCCCCGCCTCGGTCCGGCCGGGGGCCGCCGCTGCGGACGGCCCCCGGCCGGGGGGTGGTCAGCGCGCCACGACCGGCTGGTCCACCGGGGCACGCACCCCGAGCTCGGTGAGGACCCGCCGGGCGGTGGTGATGCCGGTCTCGATGGCGCCGTCGACGACGACGCCGTTCCATCCCTTGGCGATGTCCGCGCCGGCGAAGTACAGCCGGGTGTCGGTGTCGTGGAAGGTGCTCCAGCCCTCGATGAACTGGCCGGACCTGATGGTGGCCCAGGTCTGGCCGCTCCACCTGTCCGCGCACCAGTCGTGGCCGTCGCTCTCCAGGACGGTGAGGTCCGGGCGCCACTGGTTGACGATCTGCTGCACCTGGGCGACGTCCTGCAGGTCGATCGCGGTGTGGTCGGGCCCGAAGCCGACGAAGATCGTCGTCCCGTCGTCGAGGAAGTACTCGGCCTTCATCATCGCGATCGGGCTGCCCGTCGGGGCGGTGGCGATGAAGTTGTGGTGCCCCTGGACCTTGATCCAGATCTTGAAGCCGGTGCTGTTCGTCTTCTCCTCCACGACCCTGCGCATCGGCGCCGGCAGCTCGGGGGTGAAGGCCACGTGGTGCATCGCCCCGATCGGGACGGTGACGATGACGGCGTCGGCCTCGCGCGCGGTGCCGTCCTGGAGGGTGAGGCGGGCCCCGCGCTCGTCGTGCTCGACGGCGGTGACGGGGGTGGACAGGTGGATCGGGCAGCGCAGGTCGGCGGCGATGTTCTCGTACAGGCCGCGCATCCCGTTCTTCAGCTTGAACTTCAGCGTCTGCTCGTCCAGCAGCGGCAGCCGGTGGTCCGACAGCGCGGCCCAGTGCTTGGCCATGAGCGGGGACGCCGTGGCGGTGTAGCCGTTGTACCCGGCCGACCAGTAGGCGTCGCAGACGTCGATCTCCTCCTGCGTGAAGCTCCCGTCGCGCAGGGCGTCGAGGACGCTGCCCTGGTCGGCCGCGCGGAAGCGCTCGACGACGTCGGCGGGGCCGTCGTACCTGTCGCTCAGGACGTACAGCGGGTCGTGCGGGTAGGGGAAGAACTCGCGGGAGCCCTCGAAGATCTTCGCCTGGGGACGGGCCAGGACGGCGTCGAGGTCGTCCTCGGGCCCCTCGTGCACCTCGCCGTCGGCGATCCAGTAGGCACGCTCGTAGTCGGGGCTGGGGTAGATCTCCTGGCCGTAGCGGGCGATCTCGGTCCAGACGTAGGGCTGCATCCAGTGCACCCAGGTGGCCCCGAGCTCGAGGGTGTGACCCATCCGCTCCTCGGTCCAGGCCCGGCCGCCGATGCGGTCGCGGGCCTCGAAGATCTCCACCTCCACCCCGGCGGTTTGCAGCTCGCGGGCAGCCACGAGGCCGGCGAATCCGGCACCGACGATGAGGACCTTGGCAGACATGCGTGCTCCTTTCGGTGAGAGGTCAGCCGACGTTGGCGTCGCGCAGGCGGTCGAAGACCTCGGGCCGCGTCCGGCGCAGCACCTCGCCCCAGACCAGGCCGACGACACCGGCGCCGAGGATGATCGCGGGCATGACGACGACGAGCGGCGAGGGGCCCTCGGCGCCGATCATGACGTCGAAGTTGACGAGGATGAGGGCGAAGACGGTGCCCAGCCCGAGGGCCGCGACGGCCGGCGCCCACAGCCGGACGAGGGACGAGTAGCCGCGGTCGTCGCGCCAGAAGTAGGCGATGACGGCGACCGAGGTGACGAAGAGGAGGAAGACCAGCCCGAAGGCGGCGGCGTTGGTGAGCCAGGTGAACATCGTGACCACCGGGAACAGCGGCCCGAGCTCGGAGCCTGCGCCGACCACCGCGAAGATGACGATGAGCGTCAGCGCCAGCGCGGACTGGGCCAGCGACCCGGCGACGGGGGCGTGGTTCGTGCGACCGGCGCGGGCGAGCACGTGGGGCAGCACCCGGGCCCGGCCGAGGGAGAAGAAGTAGCGGGCCGCGGCGTTGTGGAACGCCATGAGCGCGGCGAACAGGCTGGTGACGAAGAGGAGGTTGCCGATGTCGGCGAGGAGGACCGACCCCTGCTCCTGGAGGAAGACGAACATGATGTCCGGCCCGAGCTCCTGGGACAGCGGGACGATGCTCGAGACGCCCACGCCGATGGACAGCGCCCAGGCGGAGAAGGCGTAGAACGAGGCGATGACGGCGACGGCGATGAAGGTGGCCCGCGCGACGGAGCGCCGCGGGTCCTTCACCTCCTCGCTGTAGATGGCGCCGGACTCGAAGCCCATGAAGGCGGCGATGCCGAAGGCGAGGATCGCGCCGATGCCGTGGGTGGCCCAGTTCTCCAGGGCGAAGGGCTCGGCGGTGACGCCCTCCGGGGAGGCGAGGAACGACATGACGTTGGCGACGACGACGACGGCGAACTCGAGCAGGACGACGACGGCGAGCACCCGCGCCGAGAGGTCGATCTTGTTCAGGCCGAGCCAGCCGACGACGACGAAGCCGAGCAGCGCCGCGGCCCACCACGGGACGTCGAGGCCGGTCTTCGCCGAGACGAAGGAGGCCAGGGCGAAGCCGAAGATGCCGTAGAGCCCGATCTGCATGGCGTTGTAGCTGATGAGGGCGAGCATCGAGGCGCCGATGCCCTGCCGGATGCCGAGCCCGGAGCTCACGTAGGCGTAGAAGGCCCCGGCGTTCTGGACCTGTGCGCTCATCGCGCCGTAGCCGATTGCGAACACGACGAGGATGAGCCCGAGGGCGAGGTAGCCCACGGGCACACCGGTCAGTCCGGTGACGGCGAAGCTCGTGGGGGCTCCGCCGGCGACGACGGTGAGCGGCGCGGACGCCGCGATGATGAGGAAGACGAGGTGCCGGACGGTCAGCGTCCGGCGGGCGAGCCCGGCCTCGGTCTCGGGCTGCTCGGTGCTCGTGGTCAGTGAGGTCGTCATGGGTCACGCTCCTTCGCGGGGGTGTCTCGACGTCGAGCTGCTGCGACTACCCGTGACGGTACGGAGGCCGGGAGACCGGTGGAAGGACGCGCGCGCCCCAGGCCACGCTCCGACAAGTGGTGTGCGCGATTCGACAAGCGGACCCCAGTACCGCGCCGCCGGGCGCCGCCCGTCCGTCCCGTTCCCCTGACAGCGCATCGGGCCGTGCGCTTGACTGGCAGCCGTGGCCGGCAGGACTTCCGCACGGTGGGAAGGGGGCGTGAGCGTGGGCGGACGGGTCGGCCTGCGGGCCGGGCTCGACATCGGCGGCACCTCGACGGTGGCGGTGCTCCTCGACACCGAGGGCGCGCCCCTCGCCCACCACACCGCCCGCTCCGGCCGCGGTCCGACGGCGGTGGTCGACGTGGCGGTGGCCGCGGTCGGGCGGCTGTGCGACGTGGCCGGGGTGTCCCCCGCCGCGCTGCGGGGCGTGGGGGTGGGGCTGCCCGGCACCGTCGTGGACGGCCGGGTGCGCAACGCGGTCAACCTCGGTATCGCCGAGCTGGACATGGCCGGGGCGCTCGGCGACCGGCTCGGTGCCCCCGTCTTCGTGGAGAACGACGTCGACGCGGCCGCCCTGGGCGCGCACCACGTGCTCGCGGCAGCGGGGGACGCGCCGCGTTCGCTGGCCTACCTCAACCTCGGGACCGGCCTGGCGTGCGGCGTCGTCACCGGCGGACGGCTGTGGCGCGGGGCCGCGGGCGCGGCCGGTGAGGTGGGGCACGTGCCCGTCGACCCCGATGGAGCGCCGTGCCCGTGCGGGCAGCGCGGGTGCCTGGAGACGGTGGCCTCGGGCTCCGCCGTCGCCCGGATGTGGCCCGCGACCGACGCGCCGCCACCCGTCGCCCTCTTCGCGGCGGCAGCCCAGGGGGACCCGGCCGCACGCGCCGTCCGGGAACGGGTGCTCGCCGGCGTCGCGGCGGCGGTCCGGCTCGTCGCCCTCACCTTCGACCCGGAGCGGGTGGTGCTCGGCGGCGGCCTCACCGCGCTGGGGCGCCCGCTCCTGTCCGGCGTGCGCGAGGCGTTGACCGAGCTGGCACGCGGCTCACCGTTCCTCGCCTCCCTCGACCTGCCCGACCGGCTCGGGCTCGTCCCGCGCCCCGCGGAGGTCGGCGCGCTGGGCGCGGCGCTGCTCACCGGCGTCCTGGCCGCACGGTGACCCGCACAGCCCCACGGTGACCCGCACGCCCCGCGGCACCCCGCACAGCCCCACGGTGACCCGCACGCCCCGCGGCGCATCGCACGGCCGCGCGATGCGCCCCCGATGCCGCGCGGTCCGCCACAGCCCCGTGGTGGCCTCCTCGACCGGGGGTCCGGTGCACTATCTGCACAGCGTGACGTCGATCCAATACGATTGCCCTGTCTGCGGGCGCGTGCCCGGACAGGAACGAGGGACGATGAGCACTCCGGCCGGCGGCACGTCGCAGACGCTCTCCCGTGGGCTGCGCGCCCTCGAGACACTGTGCAGCGCCGCCACACCGCTGCGGGTCAACGACGTCGCCGACGTGCTGGGCGTCCACCGCTCGGCCGCCTACCGGCTGCTGCGCACCCTCGAGGAGCACGGTCTGGCTGCCCGCACCGAGCACGGCTACCTGCCCGGCCCGGGGCTGCGCACCCTCCTCGAGGCCGCGGAGGCGCCGCAGCAGCGCAAGGCCACCCCGATCCTCCAGGGGGTCGTCGACGACCTCGGCGTCACCGCGTTCCTCGCGGTCGCCGAGCACGGGCTGGCCATCACCCGCACCACCGTCGAACCACGGCACCACGGCGTCACCCTCGTCGTCCGTCCCGGCAGCGCCCACCCGCTGACCCGTGGCGCCCCGGGTCTCGCCCTCCTCGTCGCCCTCGGGGACGAGCTCTCCGCGGCCGAGCTCGCCGAGCTCGCCGGGCCGCGGCTGCCCGACGTCCAGGCCGCCCGCGCCCGCGGCTGGGCGGTCTCCCACGACGAGGTCATCCCCAACGTCCGCTCCGTGGCCGTCCCGGTGCGTGGCGCGGTCGGGTGGCCGGCCGCCCTCGCCGTCGTCTTCCCCGACCAGACCGTCCCGGACGAGACCGCTGCCCGGCGTCTGCAGCAGGCGGCCCGCGACTTCGTCCTGGCGATGGAGCGCTAGCGCGCCAGGAGCCGGGCCCCGCACGGGGCCCGGCTCCCTGTCGGTCGGTGGCTCAGTAGCCGGCGCCGCGGTCGAAGGACGCGGGCGTGGCGACCTTCGCCCCGGCCCCGTCCTGCAGCGTGGCCTCCAGCTCGGCCGCCCCGGGGATGTCCATCGCGTCCGGGCCGATGAGCGCCTTGCCGGTGCGGTCGCGGACCAGCGAGACCGCGACGAGGCCGACGAGTGCGACGGCGAGCAGGTAGGTCGCCACCGCCATGTTCGTGCCGAACTGTGCCTGCAGCCAGGTGGCGATCGTCGGGGCGAACGCCCCACCGATGATGGCGCCGAAGGCGTAGGCCATGCCGGCCCCCGAGTACCGGATCCGGGCGGGGAACATCTCGGCGAACATCGCGGCCTGCGGGCCGTAGGTGAGGCCGAGGCCGACGGTGAAGAGGACCATGGCCAGCGCGATGAGCCCGACGTGCCGGGTGTCGACGAGGAGGAACAGCGGGAACACCGTGGCGATGAGGCAGCCGAAGCCGATCTGGTAGGTGCGCACGCGGCCGATGGCGTCCGACAGCCGCGCCGCGGCCAGGGTCGTGACGATCCACGCCGCGGAGGCGAGGAGCACGAGGTTGAGGATGGTCGTGCGGTCCATCCCCAGCTCCGTCGTCGTGTACCCGAGGATGTAGCCGCCGGTGATCATGTAGCCGGAGGCGTTGTTGCCCGCGAAGGTCAGCGCCCCCTTGACCAGCTCGCGGCCGTTGAACCGGAACATCTGGACCAGCGGGAGCCGGACCTGCTGCTCGTTCTTCGTGACCTCCTGGAACACCGGGGACTCGGTGACGCCGAGGCGGATGAGCATGCCGACGACGATGAGCAGGACGGACAGGAGGAAGGGCACCCGCCAGCCCCACGACATGAACTGCTCCTCCGACGTCGTCGCGGTGACCACCGCGAGCACGCCGGCCGCCATGAGCATGCCGAGCGGCACCCCGATCTGCGGGAACCCGCCGAACAGGCCGCGCTTCTGCGCCGGGGCGTGCTCCACCGCCATGAGGGCGGCGCCGCCCCACTCACCACCGGCCGAGAAGCCCTGGAGCACCCGCAACAGCACGAGGAGGACCGGAGCCCACATCCCGATGCTGTCGTAGGTCGGCAGGAAGCCGATGAGCACGGTCGCCCCACCCATGAGGATGAGCGTGAGGACGAGCATGAGCTTGCGGCCCAGCCGGTCACCGTAGTGGCCGGCCACCATCGCCCCGAGCGGACGGAAGAAGAAGCTCACGCCCACCGTCGCGAAGGAGATGAGCCGGGCCGCCAGATCGCCCATCGACTCCGCGAAGGGCTCGAAGAAGAGCGGTGCCAGGACGAGCGCCGCTGCGTTGGAGTAGATGAAGAAGTCGTACCACTCGATGGTCGTCCCGGCGAGGGTGGCCACGGCCACCCGCCGGTCTTCACGCCGCTTGGGGTTGAGAACCCTCGACTGCGAGGTCATAGAAGCTCCGGATGCGTGTGTGTCGGTCAGACCTGGTTGCCGAGCTTGAAGCCGCGCTCGGTGTCGCCCTTGCGGGTGTAGGAGAAGCCGTCGGCGCCGATGGTCACGTCCAGCTCGCGGGGCTCCTCGCGCTTGACCAGCGGCACCGGGTTGCCGTCGAGGTCGAGCACCGTCGAGGCGTCGGTGTACCAGCTCGGCACGACCGGGTTGCCCCACCAGTCACGACGCTGGTTGTCGTGCACGTCCCAGGTGACCACGGGGTTGTCCGGGTCGCCGGTGTAGTAGTCCTGGGTGTAGATCTCCACCCGGTGGCCGTCCGGGTCCCGCAGGTAGAGGTAGAAGGCGTTCGACACGCCGTGGCGGCCCGGGCCGCGCTCGATCTGGTCGGACCGGCGCAGCGCGCCGAGCTTGTCGCAGATGTACAGGATGTTGTGCTTCTCGTGGGTGGAGAAGGCGATGTGGTGCATCCGCGGGCCGTCACCGCCGGTCAGGGCGGTGTCGTGCACGGTGTGCTTGCGGGCGAACCAGGCGGCGTAGGTCACGCCCTTGTCGTCCTTGATGTCCTCGGTGCGCTTGAAGCCGAGGTTCTCCAGGTACTCCGCGCCGGTGACGACGTCGGGGTAGACCTGGTTGAAGTGGTCGAGCCGTACCAGCGCACCGGCGCCGTAGAGCTCGTAGTTCCAGGCCAGCCGCTGGACGTGGTCGACCTCGTAGAAGAACTCGTAGGGGAAGCCGAGCGGGTCCTGCACCCGGACGGCGTCGCGGATGCCGCGGACGAAGCCCTCCTTGGAGCGACGGACGTCGCAGCCCAGCGCACGGTAGTAGGCCTCGGCCTTGTCGAGCTCCTCGGGGCTGCGCACCCGGAACCCGAAGGCGGCCACGGCCGGCTCGGGCCCCTTGCGGAGCACGAGGTTGTGGTGGATGAACTCCTCCAGGGAGCGCAGGTAGATGGCGTCCTCGTCCTCGTGGGTGACGACGAGGCCGAGGATGTCGACGTAGAACTCGCGCGAGGCGGCGAGGTCGGTGACGACGAGCTCCATGTAGGCGCAGCGCACGATGTCGGGCGCGGGCAGGTCGGTGGCGATCGCGGGCATGTCGGTCATGGCTGTCTCCTTCGTCCAGCGTTCAGGCTTGGAGGTTCTTGGTGGCGAAGTAGGGGTCGTCGGGGTTGTATCCG
>NZ_CALGNQ010000232.1 GCF_937958535.1 uncultured Georgenia sp.
GCGGGCGGGACGCCGCTGCCGGCCGCGGGCGGGACGTCGGTGCCGGCCGCGGGCGGGGCGCCGGTGGGCGCCGGCGGGCCGCTGCCCGGCATGCCGAGGTGCACCGGGGGCCGCTGCTGCTCGATGAAGGCGACGTGCCGCCACGTGTTCGCGCCCAGCCCGCCGGTGTTGTCGTACGACATGCCGAGCAGGTCGAGGTCCTCCCCGCCCGGGATGAGGTTCCACTCCTTGCAGGCGACCTCGCACGCCTTGCAGCCGATGCACACGCTCGTGTCGGTGAAGAAGCCCTTGCGCGGCGGCGGGTCGGTGTAGCCGGCGTCGACGGCGGGGTCCACCGGGCCGAAGAGGCTGTTCGTCCCGAAGAGGCTGGTCCTGGCCACTGTCAGCTCCCTCCGTCGGTGGGGCGGTGCGGTGCGTCGTCGCGGGCGTCGGACCGCGCGACGGCGCGGGGGTCGGCGGTGACGAACGGGGGCAGGGCGTCGGTGCCGGCACGTCGACGGTACCGGTCGAGCAGGTCGAGCAGCTCCCGGCCGCGGGGACGGCGCCCCGGGCGGACGTCGCAGGTGCCGGCCTTGGTCTCCTGGATGAGGACGTTGGGGTCGAGGGAGATCCCGAAGAGGTCGTTGGTGGAGTCGCCCGTGACCAGGCCCTTGCTGCCCCAGTGGTAGGGCAGCCAGACCTGGTGGACGACCCGGCCCTCGACCCGCAGCGGGCGCAGCCGGTCGGTGACCACCACCCGCCCCTCGACCGCGGCGCGGGCGGTGACGACGTGGCACCACCCCAGGTGCTCCAGCCCGACCTCCGCGGCGAGCGCCGGGGAGACCTCGACGAACATCTCCGGCTGCAGCTCGGCGAGGTACTCCAGGGTGCGGCTCATCGCGCCGGCGGTGTGGTGCTCGGTGAGCCGGCTCGTGGTGAAGACGTAGGGGAAGACGTCCTCACCCGCCGGGGGGCTGGGGTGCAGCGGGTTGACGGCGGTGCGGTACTCGATCCGGGTGGGGTTGGCCTGCTGGCCGTAGAGCGGGTTGCGGAAGGGCGACTCGACCGGCTCGTAGTGGGTGGGCAGCGGGCCGTCGACCAGGCCGCTGGGGACGAACAGCGCCCCGCGCCCGTCGCCCTGCATGACGAAGGCGTCGGTTCCGTCGAGCGCGGCGACGCCGGTGGCGCCCGGCTCGTGGCGGTAGGTCGGCGGTTTGGTGCGCTCGAAGTCCGGGACGTCGTAGCCGGTCCACTCCCCCTTCTCCTCGTCCCACCACACGTAGGCCTTGCGCTCGCTCCACGGGCGCCCCTCAGGGTCGGCCGAGGCACGGTTGTAGAGCACACGCCGGTTCGCCGGCCACACCCAGCCCCACTCGGGCGCCACCCAGTGCTGCTCCGCGCCGGGCTTGCGACGGGCGGCCTGGTTGACGCCGTCGGCGAAGACGCCGGTGTAGATCCAGCAGCCGCCCGCCGTGGAGCCGTCGGCCCGCATCTCGATGAAGCTCGACAGCAGCCGGCCGTTCGCCACCTCCCAGCCGTTGATCTCCTTGAGCACCGCCTCGGCGCTCGGCTCGTCGTGCCGGCCGTGCACCGGGTAGTCCCAGGTGAGGTCGAGCAGCGGACGGTCCCGCTCATCATGGCTGTCCGCCAGCCGCTCCCGGATGATCCGGCCGAGGTGGTAGAAGAACCACAGCTCCGAGCGGCGGTCCCCGGTGGGCTCCACGGCCTGCTCACGCCACTGGAGCATGCGCTGGGTCTGGGTGAAGGTGCCCTCCTTCTCCACGTGGGAGGCGGCGGGGAGGAGGAAGACCTCGGTGGCGCACTCCTCGGGGACGATCTCGCCGGTCTCGACCTCCGGGGAGTCCTTCCAGAAGGAGGCGCTCTCGATCTCGTAGAGGTCGCGCACGACGAGCCAGTCCAGCTGGGCCATGCCGAGCCGCTGCGCCTTGCCGTGGGCGGAGCCGACGGCGGGGTTCTGCCCGAGGAGGAAGTAGCCCTTGACCTTCCCGTCGATCATGTCCAGGACGGTGCGGTAGGTGCCGTGGTCGCCGTCGATCCGCGGCAGGTAGTCGTAGCACCAGTCGTTCTCGGCGGTGGCGGCCTGGCCCCAGTACGCCTTGAGCAGGCTGGTGGCGTAGGCGTCCGTATTGGCCCAGAAGCCCTTCGACCCGGGCCCGGCCATGTCCTCGACCCAGCTCGCGAAGTCCGGGTGCTTGGCGGCGTGGGGCATGACGAGGTAGCCGGGCAGCAGGTTGAACAGGGTGGGGATGTCGGTGGAGCCCTGGATGCTGGCGTGGCCGCGCAGCGCCATGACGCCACCGCCCGGGCGGCCCATGTTGCCGAGCAGGAGCTGGAGGATCGCCCCGGTGCGGATGTACTGCGCGCCCACGCTGTGCTGGGTCCAGCCCACGCTGTAGACCAGCGCCGTCGTCCGCTCCCGCCCGGAGTTCTCCACCCAGGCGCGCGCCACCTGGAGGAACTGCTCCCGGGAGATGCCACAGGTCTCGGCGACGAGCTCGGGGGTGTAGCGGGAGAAGTGCCGCTTGAGCACCTGGTAGACGGTGCGCGGGTGCTGCAGCGTCTCGTCGCGCTGCGACTCCTCGGGCACCGGCATGCCGTGCGCCTCGTGCTGCAGCCCGGAGGCGGCGGCGCGGTCGGCGGCGACCTCCTCCTCGTCCTCCCCCGTGTGCTCGACCCCGGCGTACTGCCAGGTGGTGGTGTCGTAGGTGCGGGTCTGGGGGTCGAAGCCGGAGAACAGGCCGTCGAGGTCCTCGGTGTCGAGGAAGTCCTCGGACAGGATCGTCGCGGCGTTGGTGTAGGCCAGGACGTACTCGCGGAAGTCGAGCTCGTGCTGGAGCACGTAGTTGACGATCGCGCCGAGGAAGACGATGTCGGTGCCCACGCGGATGGGGACGAAGACGTCGGCGTGCGCGCTCGTGCGGGTGAACCGCGGGTCGACGTGGATGACCTTGGCGCCGCGGCGCTTGGCCTCCATCACCCACTGGAAGCCCACCGGGTGGGCCTCGGCCATGTTCGA
>NZ_CALGNQ010000233.1 GCF_937958535.1 uncultured Georgenia sp.
GCACGCGCACCTCGACAGGCGGGCGACTCAGGGGCCGGGCGGTCCTCATCGGTCTGCTCAGCCTGTCGCTGGTGGCCGCCGGAAGCTCGTCACTCGCGACCGGGTCGACCGACGACCTCGCGGGGGACGTGCCCCCCGCCGTTCAGGCCGAGGAGGCCACGACGGCCCTGGAGCCGGCGACCGAGGTGGAGGCCCTGGACGGCGCCGTCCCGGAGGCGCCGGCCGTCGAGGAGCCTGCCGCCGAGGAGCCCGCCGGACCTGCCCCGGACCCGGCGGCCGTCGCCATCGGCGAGGAGCCGGACCGCGACGAGATCGCCGACGAGGCGAACCAGGAGGCAGCCGACGAGCAGGCCGAGGGTCCCGCCGAGGGCGGGTCCGCCGGCGAGGCAGCGAAGCCCCGGGCGACGGATGCGGAGGCGACCGACGTCGCCCCGATGGCCGTCCCCAGCCCCGGGAGCACGAGCTCGGTCATCACGGTCAAGGTCGGCGGCGACCGTACCGACGGCTCCAGCGTCGCTGGGTTGGACGGCGTGACCCTCCGGCTCTACGAGGGCGGCCAGTCCGGCCCGACAGCGCCGGTCGACGCGGACTGGGCGACGTGCGTCTCGGACAGCGCCGGCGACTGCAGCTTCACGGTCCCGGAGACGCAGGAGAGCGTCCGCGAGTGTGTTTGGTGGGTCGGTGTCTGTCTGGACTGGCGTGTGATCTCCCCGGCAGGCGAGAACCGTGACCGCCAGTTCTGGGTGGTCCAGGAGTCCGCTCCGGGCGGCTGGTACCCCAACACCTCGCTCGTCACCGGTGCCGCGAACAGCCAGCAGTCCACCGCCTACCGGTTCCGCACCGGATCTCAGCTCCGCGCCGGGAACACCTACCGCTCCGGCACCCACTTCATGGCCGGCAGCGGAGACCAGACCCGCGACGTCTCGAGCGGGCGCTGGCAGGTCTCCCGGGACAACCCGCAGCTGCCGGCGACCTGCGAGGCGGGTATCGACGTCGCCCTCGTCCTCGACCTCTCCGGCTCGGTCGCCAACGCCGGCGCCGTCGGAGACCTCAAGAGCTCGGCGATCGCCTTCGCCGAGGCGCTCGAGGGGACGGGCTCGCGGCTCGCCCTGTTCACCTTCGCCTCGACCGCGCCGCGGAACACCTCCCCGAGCGGCCGCAACTACCCCGACCTCCTGCCGATCGACGGCAACCTCTCCACGATCCGCCAGCGCATCAGCGGCTACCAGGCCGAGGGCGGGACGAACTGGGACCGCGGTATCGCCCAGGTGGCGGAGAACGGCCAGCGCTTCGACCTCGCCATCGTCATCACCGACGGGCTCGCCACCTTCTACGGGACGGGCACCAACCCCTCCGGGCCGGGCAGCTTCACCCGGTTCGTCGAGACCGAGCAGGCGATCTTCTCCGCCAACGCCCTGAAGGCCCAGGGCACCCGTGTGCTCGCCGTCGGCGTGGGTGACGGGATCAGCGGCGACGCCGCCAACCTGCGCGCCGTCTCCGGGCCGACCGGCTACACCCCGGGTGCGTCCGCGAACACCGCCGACTACTTCCAGACCGGGTGGCACGAGCTCGCCCCGCTGCTGGAGAACCTCGCCAAGGGCGCGACCTGCCAGGCGACGGTCACCGTCGACAAGGTCGTCCAGCCCTACGGCGGTACGGCCGGCCCGGGCATGGGCTGGACCTTCGCCGCCACCCGCACCGGCGGCGACGGCCAGGTCGTGCCCGCGGTCCCGCAGGTCACCGGACCATCCGGCTCGGTGGAGTACACCGTGCGCTTCGACCGCCCGGACGCCTCCGCGGCGACCGTGCGTATCGAGGAGCGGCTCTCGCCCGCCCAGGACGCCGAGGGCTGGAGCCTGGACGACGTGCGCTGCACGGTCAACGACCGGCCCCGGGCGGTCACGGTCCACGGCGACGCGGTCGTCATCACCGGGATCACCGCGGGGGACGACGTCGCCTGCACCTTCACCAACGTCCAGACGCTCGAGCCCGGGATCTCGGTCGTCAAGCGGGCGTGGGACGTGGCGAGCTGGCCCCACTTCGGCCTGCCCCACGGCCACCCCGAGCTCCCGGCCGGCACCGGCGTCCTCGACGGCACGACGGTCACGTGGACCTACACGGTCCGCAACACCGGCCGCACCGTCCTGCACGACGTCGTCGTCCGCGACGACCGCGTCGGCACGGCCCACTGCCCGACCTCCCGTCTCGAACCAGGCGAGGAGATGGTGTGCACCGCCTCCGGCCCGGTGACACCGACCGGTCCCTGACCGGCCCCACGAACGGCCGAGCACGGCGCTCGGTGAGCACGACCCTCCACGACCTCGTGTCGTGCGTGCGGACAGCACCCAACACAAGGAGAACCGATCATGAACAAGAAGACGACCGGCCTCGTCGCCGGAGCTGCGGGCGCGGCACTCCTCCTCGGCGGGGCGACCTTCGCCCTGTGGAGCGACAGCGACCCGGTCGCCGGGGGGACCATCACCGCCGGTAACCTCGACGTCAAGGCCACCCAGCCGACGTGGCTCGACGTGTCGCAGGACCGCACCGACGCCGGGCACGTCATCGACCTGGAGCGCTTCCGGATCATCCCCGGGGACACCATCCGCGGCACCTTCGGCTTCAAGGCCGCCCTCGAGGGCGACAACATGGTCGCCGAGCTCTCGCTGGCCGACCTCGCCGCCGACGGGGAGCTCCTCGACGCGCTCGGTGCCGAGGCCACGTACCAGGTGGTCCTCAAGCGCGAGAACGACCAGACCGTCGTGGAGGAGGGCAACCTCCTCGAGGCCGAGCCGGTGCTCTTCGCCTCGGCCGACAACTCCAACAACGTCGCCCCGCTGCCGACGCTGCCGGCCGACCTGCCGACCGCCCCGAACGTCCAGCTCGTCGTCGACGTGACCTTCCCGGAGACGGTGGAGGAGCAGGACCTCGTCCGGGCCACCGCCGTCCTGGAGGACTTCACGGTCACGCTCTCCCAGGTGCGCGACAGCGCCGGCGAGGGCGGCTACTGACCCCACCGACCCGGGTGGGGGCGTGCGCCCCCCGACACGCCCCCACCCGTCCACCCCCGCGACGAGACCACCGGAAGGAGACCGCGATGACCGCCGACACCGGCGTCGAGGACGCCGTCCGCGAGCAGTCGCACTCCCTCGGGCGTGCCGCGCTGCGCGGCGCCACCCTCGTCGCCCTCGTGGCGCTGCTCGCGCTCGCCGCGGCCGTCGCCGTCGTGCCCCGCGTCATGGGCGGGGCCGCCCTCACCGTGCTCACCGGCTCGATGGAGCCGACCTACGCCCCCGGGGACATGGTCGTGGCCGTCCCGCAGGACAACTACGACGTGGGGGACGTCGTCACCTTCCAGCCGGTGTCGGACGACCCCACCCTCATCACGCACCGGATCGTCGGCATCCGCACGGGTGCCGAGACCTGGTACGTCACGCGCGGTGACGCCAACGGCGCCGACGATCCCCCGATCAGGGCCGAGCAGGTCATGGGCCGGGTCGTCTACCACGTCCCCTACGTCGGGCACGTGGCCCACGCCGTGGGCCCCAACCGTGGCCTCGTCGTCACCGCGGCCGCCTGCCTCCTCCTCGGCTACGGCGCCTACCTCGTCATCTCCGACTCTCTTGCCGGCCGCCGCCGCGGCGCAGGACTGATCACCAAGGGAGAATCGTGACCCCACGCCCCACCCCTCCACGCCGCGCCCGCCGCCGGCGCAGCGCGGGCCCGCTCGTCGCCGCCGCGGCACTGCTCGCCGGTGCCGTCGGAGCCGGCGGCACGGTCGCCCTGTGGACCTCCGGCGGCAGCAGCCCGACCGGGAGCATCACCGCCGGCGACCTCGACATCGAGCTCGTCGGCGACACCGCCTGGCGGGAGACGTCCCGCGACGTGCCCGGCACGCCGCGCGACATCGACCCGGAGGAGTTCCTCGCCCGGCCCGGTGACACCGTCACCCTCACCCAGGACTTCCGCACCGTGCTCCAGGGGGACAACATGCTCGGGCACCTCACCGTCGACTGGGAGCGCGCCCCCGACCTCGCCACCGGCACCGCCGCCACCTGGACCGTGCGCGACGCCGCCCACACCGCCCTGGTCGAGGACGTCCCGCTCGGCAGCAGCCGCACCCTCCCGGCGCTCGACACCGACGACGACGGACGCAGCGACACCTTCACCCTCGAGGTCACGGTGACCTTCGACCGGGAGATGCCCGACCGCTTCGCGGCCGACGCCCCGGTCCAGGTCGCCGACCTCGGGACCATCGCCATCGACCTCGACCAGGTCCGCAGCGGGGAGGGGTTCACCTCATGAGGACGACACGTCGCGGCCTCGCCGTCGCCCTCGGCGCAGCGGCCGGAGCCGCCCTGGGGGTCGCGGGCACCTCCCTCGCCCTGTGGGGCGATACCGTCTCCGTCGCCGGCCGGCTCGGCACCGGGTACGAGTACTTCGCCGTCGGGGCGCCGGGGCAGACAGCGCCGGCCCCCTCCGGCACGGCGGTGTTCACCCTCGGTCCGGAGCACGCCGCCCGGCTCATGGCGGAGCACGAGCTCGCCGTCCCCATCCAGGTCGACAGCCTGAGCCAGGGGAACAAGGGGCTCTCCTACGAGGTCGCCCCGCCCGCATCCTGGGGCGACGGCATCCTCGGCACCGCCCAGGTGAGCATCTTCCGCGTCGACTCCGCCGCGGCGTGCCACGTCGGTGCACAGGTCCCGACCCACGTCGAGCTCGTCTCCACCCCGGTGCCGGCGACCTACACCACCGACACCGACCCGACCACCGAGTACTGGTGCCTCCTCGCCCGCTACGACGGGTCCCCACCGCTCGGGGAGTACACGAACACGGCGACCGTCACCGCGACCGACCCGAACGGCACCGAGGTCAGCGACGAGGACACGTGGCACGCCGAGGTCCGCGCGGACCTCGACCCCGCCGCGGAGCCGGAGCACCACATCACCTTCACCTACGAGACGTTCCGACCTGGGGAGGAGCCGTGACCAGCACCCGCACCCGACGGGCGGCCATGACCGTCGCGCTCGCGGCTGTGCTCACCGCCGGCGCCGGTACCGCCCACGCCGACCCCTCCTACGACGAGGCGATCCAGCTCTCCTGGGACGGGCGCACCTACACGAGCGTCACGGCCGAGAGCTTCCTCGGCACGCCCGTGTCGGTCCCCGGCGACTCGGCCTCTCGGACCCTGCTCGTGCGCAACGACGGACCGACCGCCGGCACCCTGCGCGCCAGCATCGTCAACGTCGAGCTCGCCGACCCCGACGCGCCGGACGTCCACCACAACCCCGAGCACCGCAGCCCGGGTGAGGGCTACGGGGGTGCCGGCGCCCAGGGCGACTTCTACGACGACCTGCGGGTCCGGTGGGCGGGCGGTTCGGCGTCCTTCACCGAGCTCCATGAGCAGGGGCACACCCCGATCCTGGAGATCGACCTCGACACCGGCGAGCAGGTGCCGATCAACCTGGCGTACGAGCTCCCGCTCGCGGCCACCTCGGGCAACCGCGCCAATGTCGCCCCCCGGGAGGCGTCCTTCGACGTCCTCCTCGAGATCGGCGGCACCCTGCCCTCGGCGACACCGACACCGAGCCAGACACCGGCACCGACCCCGACGTCCCCCACCGGGCCGACGTCGGATGTCGGCGCCCCGAGGACCGGCGGCGGACAGCTGCAGCAGACCGGGGCGGACGTCGGGCTGCTCGTCCTGGCCGCCGGCGCCGCCCTCGGGGCGGGTGCCGGACTGGCCGTCCTCTCCGCGCGGCGGCGCGCCGCGCGGGACCCCGGGCCCTAGCCCGGGACCCCAGATGTGCCCCGCGGGTCTTCGCCCGGCCGGCGGCGCGTAACGGACGCGGTGGCGGGTCCGCCCGGCCGCTCCCGGTGATGGTGATCGGCGCCGGGACCGGCCGTCCGCCACCGCGTCCAGGGCGGGGCCGCTACCCCCCGAGCGGCCCCGCCCACCTGGCGCGTGGCGGCCCTCGACCTGTGAGTGAGGTCATGCGCGCAGCGGCCGGTGTCATGGCGTATGATGGAGCGCTGGACGAGCGTGCCTGCCCATCTCCCTGCCTGGAACCGGGGAACGGGCGAGTTCCACGGTGCGCCCCGTCGCCGCACGCGGCGGCGGCCACACGCAGGAGAGAAGAGTTAGCGGAGGACATGGCGAAGAAGGACGGCGTCATCGAGATCGAG
>NZ_CALGNQ010000234.1 GCF_937958535.1 uncultured Georgenia sp.
GCTCGTCATGGGCGACTTCAACGACGAGCCGTTCGACGACTCACTGGTCCGTCATGCGCTGAGCGTGCGACAGGACGCGCGGGTACGCGCCGGCCGCAACCCCTACCTGCTCAACCTCACCTGGGAGGTGCTCGGGGAGCGGGCGGGGACGTTCTACTTCGACAACGAGCCAAACGTCCTCGACCAGTTCCTGGTGAACAAGGCGATGCTGCAGCCGGACGCCCCGGTCGCGGTGGTGCCGGCGTCGGTCGAGGTGGTGCGACTGCCGGGCATGGTGGCCGAGGGGCGGTACCCCTACCCGATCGCCTTCGGCGGCATCGGGGAGCGCAGGCTCAACGAGCAGGGCTACTCCGACCACTCCCCGATCACGGTGGAGGTCGTCGAGCGGGACTGACGGGCCGGTCGCCCCACGGACGTGGAAGGCCCGGGGCCATGGTGGCCGCGGGCCTTCGGTCGGCTCCCGCGACTGGACTCGAACCAGTAACCGTCCGATTAACAGTCGGATGCTCTGCCGATTGAGCTACGCGGGATCGTGCCGGATCACTGTAACAGGACGGCGCCTCCAGCAGGGAGCCCGAACGGCCCCGCCGGGTGTGACTTCGGCCGCACTTGGCCCGCCGGCGCTCAGCCGACCAGGCCGACGGCCTCCCGCACCCGGCGCTCGAGGTCGTCCAGCTGCCGCTCGACGTCCTCGTCCCGCGGCAGCGGGCCGAACGCGGTGAGCAGGGAGTACAGGCTGCCGTCCTCGCGCCGGCGGACCGTGGCACGCACCCGGGTGCGGCCCACCTCGATCGTCTCGTGGTGGACGACGGAGGCCTGGACCCGCTCCCGCAGCGCCGCGGTGAGGACGGCGACGTCGTCGTGCTCGAGCACGAGCGACTGCTCCGGACGCTCCCGGTCGGCCCAGGTGATGGTGAAGGTCCGCGTGTCGCCGTCCCACACGCCGGTCTCGATCTCGTGCCAGGCGGTGCGCTGCCCCAGGCCGTCCTCGCCGACGACGAGGAGCGCGTCACGGGCGACGACGACCCACGAGCCGTTGGTCATCGGGGCCGCGGCGAGCGGCCGGTCGCCGCGCGGGAGGTGGGCGGCGACGGGGTCGGGCAGACGGGTGGGGCGACGGAAGATGGGCACATACCAACCGTATCCGAGGGGGTCGGTAGGATGGCCGGCCGGGCGGCCTCCGGCCGCGCGCCCCAGTAGCTCAGCCGGTCAGAGCAGCGGACTCATAATCCGTCGGTCGCGGGTTCAAGCCCCGCCTGGGGCACCCGAGCGCCTAGAGGTACTCCTCGACGTCGTCGTCGTGCTCGAGCCGTTCCGCGAGCCCGGCGCGTACGCGCGCCAGCTGCGCCACCAGTGCGTCGTGCCACGGCGCCACGCTCGTGCTCTGACCTGTCGACTGTCCCTGACCGCCCATGGGTCGCCCTCCCATCCGGGTACTCGACACCGCCCGATGTCGACTACACCAGTCTCCGCCATTTCGGGCACGGCCGACCAGCGACGTCCGTACGGGTCGGCCCCCTCCTTTGGTAGGAGCCCCGCGAGGTCAGGCCGAGGCGACCGGCTCGACGATGTGGAGGTCCTCGACGAGGTGGAGGAAGGCCCGCGCGTAGGGGCTGTAGGAGACTTCGTCGCGCACCCGCTGCCAGTCGATCTGCTCGCGCAGGGCCCGGGTGAGGGGCAACAGTGCACCGAAGTCGCAATAGTGCTCCCCCAGCGTGCGCAGCTTGGAGGAGAGCACGTCGGTCGCGCTGAGCACCGGCATCCGCACGGCGAGCACCTCGAGGACGTCGGCCCGCTCGAAGAGCTCGTCCTGCACCGGCTCGCCGCACACCCGGTACAGCACGTCGACGAGCCGGCCCTTGTGGAACGCCTTGAACAGCCAGTTCTCCGCCGGCTCGTGGACGTCGAACCCGGCGGCGCCGATGGCGGCCCGGGCCTGCTCCACGTGCTCCTCCTTGATGACGAAGTCGGCGTCGTGCTCCGGCTCGGGCGCACCGCGCACCCACGCCGCGTAGCTGCCGCACAACGCGAAGGGGATCTGGGCCTCGGTCAGCGCCACCGCGGCCATCCGCAGCGCGTCCTGGAGGGCCTCCTGCTCCTCGTCCGCCACGGGCGTTCACCCTCCGTTCGCGAGTCGGTTGGCCCCGGTCCGTCGGGACGGGCCAGAATCGGCGGCATGCGCCTGGCGACCTTCAACATCCTCCACGGCCGCTCCCTCTCGGACGACCAGGTCGACCTCGAGCGATTCGCGCGAGCGGTGTCGGCCCTGGACGCCGACATCCTCGCACTGCAGGAGGTCGACCGCGACCAGCCGCGCTCCCACGGCGCGGACCTCACGACGATCGCCGCCGAGGCGATGGGGGCGCCGGAGCACCGGTTCGCGGCCACCCTTGCCGGGCTCCCGACCGCCTGGTCCGCCGCCACCGGTGACCTCCAGCCCGGCACGGCGAGCTACGGCGTCGCGCTGCTGAGCCGGTGGCCGGTGCGCACGTGGCGGGTGGTGCCGCTCGAGGCGATGCAGGGCCCGGTGCCGTTCGTCTTCGCCGGGGAGACCGAGCCGACGATGATCGTCGACGAGCCGCGCGTCGCCGTCGCCGCCGTCGTGGAGACCCCCGACGGCCCGCTCACCGCGGTGTGCACCCACCTCACGTTCATCCCCGACTGGAACCCGGTACAGCTCGAGCGCCTGGTCGCTGCCCTCGCCGACCTGCCACGGCCGGCCGTGCTCATGGGCGACCTCAACATGGCCGGCGCCCGCCCCTCCCTGCTCACCGGCTGGCGCTCCCTCGCCGACGCCCTGACCTTCCCGGTCAGCGAGCCGGACCGGCAGATCGACCACATCCTCGCCGAGGGCGCGCTGCGGCCGGTCGGTGCGGCTCGGTCCGTGGCCACCGGCATCTCCGACCACCGCGCGCTCGTCGTCGACGTCGAACGCGGCTGGTCGGCGCACGGCGCCCGCGGGGCCCCGGCGAGCGCCGCCGCGCACGGCGCCTGACACCACCCCGAGCCGTCAGTCCTCGGCGCGCATCGCGTGGCGGCGGTTCTCCAGGGCGACGAGCTCGGCGAAGATCTGCACGGCCTCCTCGCTGTCCGGCGCGGTGCGCTGGAGGCGGCCGCGCAGGTCGGCGATCTGCCGGGTCAGCCCCATCTGGATGAGGGACAGCAGCACCCCGCGCGCGTAGTTCCCCAGCGCCTCGGGCCGGTCCTCCGGCAGTGGCGCGACGGCGAGCTCGGTGACGACGGCGGCGACCGGCCCGGCCGCGTTCTCCCGCAGTGTCTCGGCCCACCAGGCAGCGGCGTGCCGCTCGCCCTCGACCCGTCCCCGGCGGGCGACCGCCGCCTCCAGCTCGGCGCCGTAGGCGCGGGTGCCGCCGGCGGCCCGGATGGCGTCGTGCACCCCGCGGTAGGCGGGCACGGTGAAGGTGTCCGGCGGGAGGTCGTCGAAGCCGGCCCCGAGCGCGAGGTGCGGCAGCTGGAGGACCACCTCGAGCACCTGGCGCTCGAGCCGGGCGACCGGGTCCTCCCGGCCGGGCGCGGGGCGGGCTGCGGCGGGAGGCGCCGGGCGGGCGCCGTCGTCGTTCCCACCCCGGGGACGCGGCGCCCCCTGCTCGCCCCTGCCGTTGCCGCCGGGTACCGCTCCCCGACCGGTGCTGCGCGCGGCGTGGGCCACGGCCTGGCGCACCGAGTGCTCGTCCATACCGAGCCAGCCGGCCAGCTCGCGGGCGTACTCGCTGCGCAGCGCGCGGTCCCGGATGCCGGCGACGACGGGCGCCGCGGCACGCAGCCCGGCCACCCGGCCCTCCGCGGTGTCGAGGTCCATCCGGCGCAGGACGGAGCGGATGGCGAAGGCGAAGAGCGGCTCGCGCCGTTCGACGAGCTCGCGGACGGCGGCCTCCCCGCGCTGGAGGCGCAGGTCGCAGGGGTCCAGCCCGCCGGGCTCGACGGCGACGAAGGTCTGGGAGGCGAACTTCTGGTCCTCGCCGAAGGCACGCAGCGCGGCCTTCTGCCCGGCCTCGTCACCGTCGAAGGTGAAGATGACCTCTCCCCCGCGGGTGACCCCGGAGGCGAACATCAGCCCGGCGGCAGCGTCGCCGCTCTCCCCGAGCAGCCGGCGGACGATGCGCACGTGCTCGGGGCCGAACGCGGTGCCGCAGGTGGCGATCGCCGTCCCCACCCCGGAGAGGTGGGCCGCCATGACGTCGGTGTAGCCCTCGACCACGACCACCCGCTTCTCCTTGGCGATGGCGCGCTTGGCCAGGTCGATGCCGTAGAGCACCGAGGACTTCTTGTAGATCTGTGTCTCGGGGGTGTTGAGGTACTTGGGCCCCTGGTCCTCCTCGAAGAGGCGGCGGGCGCCGAAGCCGATGGTGTCGCCGGTGACCTCGCGGATGGGCCACACGAGCCGGCCGCGGAAGCGGTCGTACAGGCCGCGGTTGCCGCGGCCGACGAGGCCGGAGGCGATGAGCTCCTGCTCGGTGAAGCCACGGCCACGCAGGTGGCGCAGGAGGTTGTCCCAGCCCTGGGGGGCGAAGCCGACCCCGAACGCGGCGGCGGCCTGCTCGTCGAAGCTGCGTTCGGCGAGGAACCGTCGGGCGAGCTCGGCCTGCGGGCTGAGCAGCTGCTCGCGGTAGAACTCCTCGGCCACGCGGTGGGCGTCGATGAGGCGCTGGCGCCGGCCGTGCTCGCCGCCCGGGCGGGTGGGCCCGCCGTCCTCGTAGCGCAGCTGCACCCCGGTGCGTCCGGCGAGGTACTCCACCGCCTCGGTGAAGGTGAGGCCGTCGATCTTCTGGACGAAGGAGATGACGTCCCCGCCCTCGTCGCAGCCGAAGCAGTGCCACAGCCCCAGCTGGGGGCGCACGTGGAAGCTCGGGGTGCGCTCGTCGTGGAAGGGGCACAGGCCCTTCATCGAGCCGACGCCGGCCTGGCGGAG
>NZ_CALGNQ010000235.1 GCF_937958535.1 uncultured Georgenia sp.
ACGACGACGGCGGGACCGCCGTCGCCCGTCGTCTCACCGTGCATTCGGAGTTGGGGACACCGACGACGGGACGGCCTCCGTCGTCACCCCGCTGCCGGCTCAGCTGGCGAGCTCGACGTCTGCCGGCTCGAAGGCCCTCCCCTGGGTACCGCCGGGGCGGCCGAGGATCTCGGCCAGCTCCCGGCCGGTCAGCGTCTCCCGGTCGAGCAGCTCGGCCACCACCCGCCGCACCGCGTCCGCGTTCTCCGCCAGCATCCGGCGCGCCCGGTCCAGCGCCTCGCGCAGGAGCCCCTCGACCTCCTCGTCCACCCGGACCGCCACCTCCCCGCCCACGCGCAGCGCGTCGGGGTGGACGTGGGCCAGCCGAGAGGCCATGCCGTACTCGGTGACCATGCTCGTGGCCACCCGGGTGGCGTGCTGCAGGTCGGAGGCGGCGCCCTGGGTGTAGCCGTCCTCGCCGAGCAGCATGAGCTCGGCGGCCCGCCCGCCCATCGCCATCGCCAGCGCATCCAGCGCCTCCGGACGGGAGAGGAACTGGTGGTCGTTGCCGCCGGGGCGGGTGTGCCCGCCCGAGCCGCCGCGCGGGATGATCGTCACGTAGGTGGGATCCCCGACGTGCTCGGCCAGCACCGCGACCAGCGTGTGGCCGGCCTCGTGCCAGGCGGTGATCTCCCGGTCCCGCTCGGTGACCACAGCCGAGGTGCGGGCCCGGCCGATCTCCACCGTCGAGAGCGCCGCGTACACGTGCGCCTCGGCGATCACCGCCTCCCCCCGGCGCGCCGCCTCCATCGCGGCCTCGTTGACCACCTTCTCCAGGTCCGCCCCGCTCATCCCGAAGGCCTGCCGGCCCACCTTGACCCAGTCGACGTCGCCGGTGAACGGCTTGCCGCTCGCGTGCAGCTCGAGGATGGCGGTGCGTCCGCCGCGGTTGGGTAGCGGCACCTGGATCTCCCGCTCCAGCCGGCGCAGCAGCGCGGCGTCGATGACGTCGCGGCGGTTGGTCGCGCCGATGACGATGACGTCGGTGGAGGTGAAGCCGTCGATCTCGGTGAGCAGCGCGGTGAGCGTGCCCTCCTGCTCGGTGTTCGCCCGGTCCGCCTCGCCGGAGCTGCGGGCCCGCCCGGCGGCGTCGATCTCGTCGATGAAGATGATCGCCTTGCCCGCCCTGTTCGCGTCCTTGAACAGCGAGCGCACCCGGGAGGCGCCCACCCCGACGTACTTCTCCACGAAGTCCGAGCCGGCCACCTCGAAGAACGGCACTCCGGCCTCCCCCGCCACGGCCCGGACGAGCAGCGTTTTGCCGGTGCCCGGCGGGCCGACGAGGAGAGCGCCCTTGGGCGGCAGGGCGCCGAGGGCGGCGAAGCGCGTCCCGTCCCGGAGGAACTCGACCAGCTCCTGCATCTCCGCCACCGCCTCGTCCGCGCCGGCGATGTCGGTGAAGCGGGTGGCCGGCACCTCCACCTGCCGGGTCCGCCGCGCGAGGAGCCCGTGCTGGGTGAGCATGACGACGACGAGCACCCCGAGCAGCAGCACGAGCACCACCGGCCCGAGCACGTCGAGGAACGAGACCCCCGGCGGGGAGGCGACGTCGGTCTCCACCCCGGCCGTGAGCAACGCCTCGGTCAGGGTGCCGCCGTAGTCCCCGACGTACGCCGTGGCCAGCTCACGCCCGTCCTCCAGCGTGACGGTGAGCGACCGGCGCTCCTCGTCGACCACCGCCGCGACCACCTCACCGTCCGCGACGTGCTCGACCACCCGGCTGAGCCCGACCTCCTCCGGCTCGGCACCGCCCGCGAACAGGTCCGGGACGAACCTGATGCCCAGCACGAGGGCGATCGCGGCGGGGATCGCCCACCACTCGCGCAGCAGCCGCCTCACGCCGCCGCCCCACCGGCCGTGACGTCGCCCGTCCCCCGTGTCGCGGTGCTCACCGACCCTGCCTCCCTGTGCTCGCGGCCGTCTCCTCCCCTACCCATCGGCGCGGCCGCGCCGCGGATAAGTGGTCCCCGACCGGCCGAGTCGGTGAGAGGACCCCGGCTGAGCGGCCCGGCCGCCGCCGTGGACGCTCCCGGGTGGCCGGCCCCGGGGATGTCCGGTCGACCGCGCACCTGAGGTCCCCGGCCGGCCGAGCCCCTGCGAATTCCGGCCGACCTGCCGGCCCGCCGGCTTCTACCCTGGTCCCATGCCCGCCCACGAGGTGCTCGTCGTGGCGTACGACGGCGTCGAGCTGGTCGACGTCGCCAGCGTCACCTCGGCGCTCGCCCTGGCGAACCGGCTCGGTGCCCGCCCGGGTTACCGGGTGGCGGTCGCCTCCCTCGACGGGGCCGACGTCACCAGCGACTCCGGGCTCCGGCTCGGCGTGCAGCGCGCGCTGGGCGACGTGGAGGCGGTCGACACGCTCATCGTCTCCGGTGGCCTGGGGCACGCGGCCGCCGGGGCGGACCTCGAGCTGGCGCGGCACGTGCGCCGCCTGGCCGCACCCGCCCGCCGGGTGGCGTCGGTGTGCACCGGCACCACCGTGCTCGCCGCCGCGGGCCTGCTCGACGGCAAGCGTGCCACCACGCACTGGTTCTACGCGGCCGAGCTCGCCGCCCGCTTCCCCCGGGTGCGGGTCGACTCCGCCCCGATCTATGTGCGCGAGGGCAAGGT
>NZ_CALGNQ010000236.1 GCF_937958535.1 uncultured Georgenia sp.
GCGCGCGCCGTGCTCGCCTGGTTCGCCCTGGAGGAGTCCCGCCCGGGCCGGCTGCGCCCGTGCGGCAACCCCGAGTGCCGCCTGTTCCTCATCGACCGCAGCCACGCCAACCGGGCGCAGTGGTGCTCCATGGCCGTATGCGGCAACCGGATGAAGGCGCGCCGTCACTACCAGCGCAAGCGCCAGGCCGCCCAGGGCTGACCTGGCTCCCCACTCCCCGAAGGAGGACCCGTGGCGGTCCAGCTCTCCAGCCCCGCCGGCCTCATGCCGGCTCCCTACCACCACGTGTCCGTCGCGACCGGATCGCGCCTCGTCCACGTCGCCGGGCAGGTCGCCCGGGACGGCGACGGGAGGGCGATGGCGTACGGTGACCTCGCCGGTCAGGTCGCAGGCGCCCTGCGCAACGTCGGGCGTGCGCCGGCCGGCGCCGGAGCGACCTTCGCCGACGTCGCCCAGTTGCGGTTCTACGTCGCGCGGTGGGAGCCCGAGATGATGGCCGACCTCATGGCGGGCATCGAGGCCGTCCTCGGCGACCTGGCCCTCCCGCAACCGCTGCCCCCGTCCTCCCTCATCGGGGTGGACCGGCTCTACGAACCCGACGTCCTCGTCGAGGTCGAGGCCACCGCGGTGGTCGAGTAGGGGAGGGGAGAGCTCGGGCGGTCCTGCCCTCCCGACGGTGCGTCTGCTCTGAGACAATCGAGCAGGACCCCGATCTGCCGGAGGAGTGCACCGCATGTCCAACCCGCTCGACCTTGGCCAGAACCAGCCCCCGGCGGTCGAGAACCCGCTGCAGCTCGAGCCGCCCAAGCCGGCGGACGAGGTGGAGGTCCACGAGCCGGAGAAGGTCGGCGGCGTCGTCCTCGTCGACGCCGAGACGCAGCAGCAGCACGCGGAGACGGCAGAGAAGTTCCTCGACGAGCTGCTCGCCACGCCGCTGCACAGCCCCGAGTTCCAGACGAAGATGGCGCAGCTGACCCGCCTGGGCGAGGACACGATGAACCAGGCGGCGGACTCCGCCAACCGGATGCTCCAGCGGCCTGCTGCCGCGATGGCCGCCTCCGGTGCGGACCCCGCGTCCCGCACGGGGGCGAGCCTCGCCGAGCTGCGCCGCATCGTCACCGAGCTCGACCCCAACCGGCACGACCTCACCGGCGGCAAGCGCCTGCTTCGGTTCCTGCCCGGTGGCAACGCGATCGAGCGGTACTTCCGCAAGTACGAGTCCGCCCAGGAGCAGCTCGACGCCATCACCAAGGCGCTCAAGGGCGGGCAGGACGAGCTGCGGCTGGACAACGCCGCGATCCAGACCGAGCGCGACCACCTGTGGGCGGCGCTCGGGCAGCTCGCCAATTACGCCGTCCTCGCCCGGCACCTGGGCGACGGCCTGGAGCAGCGGATCGCCGCCCTGCGTGCCGACGGCAAGGCCGACGACGCCACCACGCTGGAGAAGGACGCCCTCTTCTACGTGCGGCAGCGTCACCAGGACCTCATGACCCAGCTGGCGGTCTCGGTCCAGGGCTACCTCGCGCTCGACGTCGTGAAGAAGAACAACACCGAGCTCATCAAGGGCGTGGACCGGGCGCTCGACACCACCCTGGCGGCGCTGCGGGTCGCGGTCATCGTCTCGCAGGCGCTGGCCCAGCAGCAGATCGTGCTCTCCCAGATCGAGGCGCTCAACACGACGACCTCGGACATGATCCTCGCGACGTCGGAGCTGCTCCGCACCCAGGGCGCGGAGATCCAGCAGCAGGCCGCCCGCGCCACCGTCGACCCGGCGAAGCTCCAGCAGGCCTTCGACAACGTCTTCCAGGCGCTGGACGAGATCGACCGGTTCAAGGCCGAGGCCGCGCACTCGATCAAGCAGACCGTGGAGGTCCTCGAGGGCCAGGTGAGCCGGGCCAGGCTGCAGCTCGAGCGCAGCCGCTCCTCCGACGCCACCCACGACGAGCTCCCGGAGGGCCGACGATGACACGCTGGACGCTGGGCAACGTCGTCAAGGTCGGCCTCGTCGTCCTCTTCCTGCCCCTCCTCGCCTTCCTCGTCCTCGTCATCGGCGCGGTGAAGAAGCGGGCGCTGGTGATCCTCGAGGGGCTCGTGTACGCGGCCGGCTTCGCGGTGGGCATCTTCGTGCTCGACGTCATCGGCCTCGGCGGACTCCTCGCCCTCGTGTCGATGGGGGCATCGGGCGTACGTGCCTGGCACCTGCGCGACCTATGGCTCCCGGCCCGGCGCCGGTGGTGGCACCGGCTCCTCCCCGAGGAGACCGACGCGCCCACCGCGCAGGTCACCACCTCACCGCCGGCGGAGGCCGCCCTCGAGGGTGCCGACGGCCGGGCCGCCACCCTCACCTGGGTCGGCTCCCTGGCGCGGCGGCAGCGGCCCCGGCTCCCGTCCGGCGCGTACGTCACGCTCCTGGAGACCTGCCAGGTGCTCGACGCCGTCGTCGAGGCCGAGCGACGCGAGCCCACCCGCGACGCGAGCTTCGAGTACGAGCTCGACGCCCTCGTGCGGGAGTACCTCCCGGCGGTGGTGCGCGGCTACCTCGCCATCCCGGCGCGCCTGCTCGACGCGCGTCAGCCGAACGGGCGCACCCCGAAGGAGGAGCTCGCCGAGCAGCTCGACCTGCTCTTCCGCCAGGCCGAGGCGCTCCACGCGGCGCGGCACAGCCACGCGCCGGCGCAGCTCACGACGATGGGCAACTTCCTCCGGGAGAAGTTCGGCCACCGGAAGCAGGACGCCTTCGACTTCGGGGTGAAGTAGGGACCTGAGAGGTTCGGGGCGGGGGATCAGCTCTCGCGGGCGTTCCTGTTCTCGTGGTACTGCGCCAACGTGACGTTGCGGATGTCGCGTAGCAGGTTCTCGGCGGTGACCGTGGCGGTCGCGGTGGCCTCGACGTTCTTCACGACCTTTGCGATCCCCGCGACGAGCAGTGCGAGACCGACGAGGACGAGCAGACCCCCGATGGCCACCGCGCCGCTGCTCGGCCGCAAGGAGCCGAGGTTGTTGAGCTGGATGCCGAGCCCGAGCACCTGGGCGACGATCCCGGAGCCGAGGAACACTCCGGCGTTGCGTTCCACGACTGCGACGTAGGTAGGAATGTTCGGGTCGGGGTTCATGGGAGTGGCTCCTTGTCGGGTCGGGGCTGTCGGAGCGGACGCTAGCGCCGACATCTGACACCCGCAGCGGGGGTCTGCCGGCCTCCGACACCGCCGCCGGGTGCACTCCGTCGAGATCGGACGCCTCCGGACCTTGCCGCGACCGAACGAGCGTGCTTTTATTGGTGGGTGGCCAAGGTCATGAGCAAGGGCGCGGAGACGCGCGAGCTCGCCCTGCGCGAGGCGCTGCGGCAGGCGAGCGTCGTCGGCCTCAACGGCCTGACCATCGGGACGCTCGCCGACCGGCTCGAGATGTCGAAGAGCGGTCTGTTCGCGCACTTCCGGTCCAAGAGCCGGCTCCAGATCGAGACGCTCGACTTCGCCGCGGACCGCTTCCGGCTGCACGTCGTGCTGCCCGCGCTGCGCGAGCCGGCGGGGGAGCCGCGCCTGCGCACGCTCGTCGAGCGCTGGCTGGGGTGGGACACCGACGCCGAGTACGCGATGCCCGGTGGCTGCGTGTTCGCCGCCGGATCGATGGAGTTCGACGACCTGCCGGACGGCCCGGTACGGGAGCGGCTCGTCGCGCACCAGACCGACCTGCTCGACTCGATCGCCATCATGTACCGCTCGGGAGTCCGGGCGGGGGCCTTCCGAAAGGACGTCGACCCGGACGCCGTCGCGCAGGAGTGCTACGGCATCATCCTCGCCCACCACGTCGCCGCCCGGCTCATGCGCAACCCGCGCGCCCGCGAGTACGCGATGGCGACGTTCGAGCGGCTGCTCGCCTCCGTCCGCACCTGACCCCGCGCCGTCCCGGTCGGACGGCACCGCTCCCGTTCAGCAGAGAGGCCCGACGTGGCTGAGAAGAAAAGCACGACCGTTCGTACGACGCGCGCGCAGCGGATGCTCCAGGGCCTCTTCGGGGCCATCGACACCACGCTCCCACCGCTCGCTGCCCGGCTCGGTGCCCGGCTGTGGTTCCGGCTCCCGAAGACCGCGTCACCCGAGCGCCGGCGTGCGCGCCAGCCCGAGGGTGGGGAGCCGTTCGAGCTCACCGGTGACGGCCTCGTCGTCCGCGGCCGGGTCTACGACGTGGAGGGCGCGGGCCGGCCCACCGCCTACCTCGTCCACGGGTGGGGTGGTCACTGGCAGCAGCTCGGCGCGCTGGTCGGCCCGCTGCGCGACGCCGGCTACCGCGTGGTCGTCCATGACGCACCCAGCCACGGTGACTCGCCCGCCGGCCGATACGGCCCGCGGTCCACCCGTGTCATGGAGATGGCCCATGCCCACGCCCTCGTGGTGGGGCAGCACGGCGAGCCGGCGCTGACGGTCGCGCACTCGCTCGGCGCCCTGGCCGTGCTCTGGGCCGCCCGGCATCACCGCACGGGACTCGGTGCACTCGTCACCGTCGCCGCGGCCACCGACATCGACGAGCTCGTCGACTCCTTCCGCGGCCTCACCGGCCTCGGCGCACGGTCGCGGACGCGGTTGCTCGACCGCATCGAGGAGATCATCGGCATCCCCAGGGCGGCGTTCGACGGGCCGGCCCTCGCCGCGGAGGTCCTCGCCGAGCAGCCCGAGGTGCCGCTGCTCGCCGTCCACGACTCCGGTGACGCCGAGGCGCCGCCGCGGGTCTCCGAGCGGCTGGTCGACGTGTGGCCGGGGGCCGAGCTCGTGCTCACCGACGGGCTGGGGCACCGGCGGGTGCTGTGGACGCCCGAGGTCGTGACGCGAATTGCCGACTTCGCCGGGCAGCCGGTGGACAGCCGGAGCGGCTCGGCCGGCTGAGCGCGGGTCGGTGCCCCGGGGCCGGCATCCTCGCCGGAACCCGGCGCGTCCGCCGAGCCGAGGCCGGCGCGGGCGGCAGGAACGCGTGCGGCCGACCGGTGCCCCCTCGCCAGGCGCACTCGTCCGCCCGACCACCAGACACCTCCTCGGCGAATCGGTTCGACACCGTTCGCCCCGATTCTTGACTCACACCTTTGAAGGTCCGCTAAGGTGAGCGAACCGGTTCGACAGTCGAACCGGTTCGAGGAGGGTCGTCATGGCGACGATTGCCGACGTTGCTCGGCTGGCGGGTGTCTCTCGCAGCACCGCCTCCTACGCACTGTCCGGCAAGCGCTCCATCTCGCAGGAGGTGCGTGAGCGGGTGCTCGCCGCCGTCGAGGAGCTCGGGTACACCCCGAACGCGGGCGCGCGGGCACTGGCCACGGCTCAGACCCGGGTCATCGGCCTGTTCGCTCAGTTCCTCGAGGACGAGTTCGCCCCGGCGATGCTCCAGTACATGCTCGGTGTCTCGGACACCGCGCGGGAGCTGGGCTACGACATCCTCCTCGTCACCGACGCCGACGGCCCCTCGGCCCTGCGGCGGATCACCGACTCCCGTATGGTCGACGGCGTCGTCCTGCTCAACGTCGCCGACCGCGACCCCCGGCTGCCCGTCCTGCGTGCGGCCGGCCAGCCCGGCGCCCTCGTCGGACTGCCGGAGGACTGCACCGGGCTCGACGTCTTCGACCTCGACTTCCCCGAGGCCGGCCGCCTCATGGTCGACCAGCTCGCCGACCTGGGGCACCGCGAGCTCATCCTCGTCTCGCAGCCCGAGCACGTCGTCGAGCGGGGCGGCGCCTACGTGTGGCGGCTGCGCGACGCCGCCCAGGAGGAGGCCGCACGGCGAGGCGTCACGCTGCACGCCGTGTACGGGTCGTCCCACCAGCCGGAGATCGGCAACGAGCTGCACCAGCTGCTCGACGCACACCCCGGCGCGACCGGGCTGCTGCTCAACAACGAGGCGGCGGCAGCGGCCCTGCCCACCGTGCTCAACGCACGGGGGCTGAGCTCCCCGGCGCACTACTCGGTCATCGGACGGTACTCCGAGGACTTCGCGCGCACCTTCAGCCTGCCCTTCTCCTTCATCGAGAGCGCCCCCGACCGGCTGGGGGCGATGGCGGTGCGCCAGCTGGTCCGCCGGATCGAGTCGGCCGCGGGCCAGCGCGACCCCTACGTCACGCGGCTCATCTCACCCGAGCTCAAGGACCGAGGCAGCACTCAGCCGCCCCGACCGTAACCGGAGGCGCCAGAGCCGGCGCCACCAGCACCCCACCCAAGGAGGAACATCCGATGGCCACCCCCCGAACGCTTCGCACCGTCGCGGTCGCCGCATCCACGCTGCTCGCCTCAGGTGCGCTCGTCGCCTGCTCGTCCGCCGACGGCGACGGCGGCTCCGCGAGCGGCGACACCTACACCTGGTGGGACCCCTACCCGCAGCACGCGGACGGGTCCGACTGGGCCAACCGCGTCGCCGCCTGCGGCACCGACGCCGGCGTGACGATCGACCGCACCGCCTTCGACACCACCCAGCTGACCAACCAGGCCCTCCTCGCCGCCCAGGAGGGCAACGCGCCGGACATCATCCTGCTCGACAACCCGGCGGTCTCCACCCTCGCCGGCACCGGCATGCTCACGACGATGGGCGAGCTCGGCTTCGACACCGCCGCCATCGACGAGAACCTGCTCGGCGCCGGTGTCATCGACGGCGAGGCCTACGGCATCCCGATCGGCGCGAACACCCTCGCCCTCTTCTACAACGAGGACGTCCTCGCGGCCGCCGGTGTCGACCCCGCCACCATCACCGACTGGGACTCCCTCACCGCGGCACTGGCGGCGATCGACGACGCCGGGCACCGCGGCATCACCTTCGCCGGGATCGGCACCGAGGAGGGCTCCTTCCAGTTCCTCCCGTGGTTCTGGGGCGCCGGCGCGGACCTGCGCCGGCTGGACTCGCCCGAGGCCGAGCGGGCCCTGCAGCTGTGGGTGGACTGGATCGACGCGGGCTACGCCCCCAACACGGTCATCAACAACTCCCAGAACACCACCTGGGAGGAGTTCCTCACCGGTGACTTCGGCTTCGTCGAGAACGGCACCTGGCAGGTCAACAGCGCCGCCGAGGCCGACTTCCCCGTCGGTGTCATCCAGATCCCCGGCCCGGACGGGGGTGTGGCGCCCGCGCCCACGGGCGGTGAGTTCATCGTCGCGCCCGTCCAGGACGACGAGGCGCGCTACGAGGTGACCACCGCGATCGTCGAGTGCATGACGACGCCGGAGGGCCTCGCCGAGACGGCGACCACCTTCGCCTACTACATCCCGCCGACGGCGGAGGGCCAGGAGGCCCTGCTCGCCGACCACCCGGAGCTGGAGACGTGGGTCGAGGCCGTGCGCTCGGCCAAGAGCCGCACGGGGGACAACCTCGGCACCGACTACCCGCTCATCTCCGAGGCACTGTGGACCGCGGTGCAGAACGCCACGAGCGGTGCCATGAGCGTGAGCGACGCCCTCGCCCAGGCCCAGGCCGAGGCGGAGGCCGCGGTCAACGGCTGAGCCAGCACCCGACCGACCCGACCGAAGTAGGTGTCATGTCCACGACTCCCTCCGACGTCGTGCCGACCCGCGCCCCCGGGGCAGAGGCCACCAGCGCCGACGCCCCGGGGCCGCGCCGGAGGCGGCGTCCCTCCGCCACCACCTGGGCCGGCGTGGCGTTCGTCGCGCCTCTGCTCGTCTACCTCGTGGTGTTCTACGCCTACCCGCTGTGGCGCAACATCGACCTGAGCATCCACTGGTACGACGCCCGCGCCTTCGTCCAGGGCGACGCCGAGTTCGTCGGCCTGGACAACCACGCCTCGGCGCTGAGCTCCACCGCCTTCGGCACCGCCCTGCGCAACACGGCCGTCTTCACCCTCGGTTCCATCGCCGCGCAGTACGCCATCGGGCTCGCGCTCGCCGTCTTCTTCCAGCGCAGCTTCCCGCTCTCCGGCGTCCTGCGCGGGGCCTTCCTCATCCCGTGGCTGCTGCCGCTCATCGTCTCCGGCTCGGTGTGGTCGTGGATGCTCAACAGCGAGTACGGGATCGTCAACTCCGTCCTCAGCGCCTTCGGCATCGGGCAGGTCAACTGGCTCACGGACCCGAGCACGGCACTGCTCTCGGTGCTCATCGCCAACATCTGGCTGGGGATCCCGTTCAACCTCGTCATCCTCTACTCCGGGCTGCAGAACATCCCCGGCGACGTCTACGAGGCCGCCGCCCTCGACGGCGCCGGCAGCCGGCAGCGCTTCTGGCGGATCACCTTCCCGCTGCTGCGGCCGGTCTCGGCGATCACCCTCCTGCTCGGCTTCGTCTACACCCTCAAGGTCGTCGACGTCATCTGGGTGATGACCACCGGCGGCCCGGGCAGCGCCTCGGCGAACCTCGCGGTGCTGTCCTACCGCTACGCCTTCGGCACCGCCCAGCCCAACTTCTCCATGGCCGCGGCGATCGGCAACATCCTCATCCTCATCGCCCTCGCGGTCGGGCTGCTCTACCTGCACCTCCAGCGACGACAGGAGGACTCATGACCACCCGCCGCCCGATCGGGCGCACCCTCGTCGGCCTCGTCCTCACCGGGCTCATGCTCTTCCCGGTCTACTGGATGTTCAACGTGTCGCTCACGCGCACGAACAACATGCGCGCCAACCCGCCGCACTGGTACCCGAAGGAGCCGACGCTCGAGGGGTACACCAGCGTGCTGCGCGACCAGCTGCCGAACCTGGGTACCAGTCTGCTCGTCGGGCTGGGCTGCGTGGCGCTCACCCTCGTCGTCGCGGCACCGGCCGGGTACGCGCTGTCCAAGCTGCACGTGCGCGGCACGGGCGGGATCAGCTTCCTCCTGCTCGTCGCGCAGATGATCCCCAGCGTCGTCATGGCCATGGGCTTCTACGCCATCTACGTGCGCCTCGACCTGCTCAACACGGTGTGGGGGCTCATCATCGCCGACTCGACGATCGCGGTGCCCTTCGGCGTGCTCCTCTTCACCGCCTTCATGGCCGGCATCCCCCGGGAGATCGTCCAGGCGGCGACGATCGACGGCGCCGGCACGTGGCGGATCTTCCGCTCGATCATCCTGCCGATGAGCCGCAACTCGGTCGTCACCGTCTCGCTGTTCGCGTTCCTGTGGGCGTGGTCGGACTTCATCTTCGCCTCGACCCTCAACCGCAACGGCGACCTCATCCCGATCACCCTCGGCATCTACCAGTACATCGGCAACAACACCACCACGTGGAACTCGATCATGGCCACCGCCGTCGTGGCCTCCATCCCTGCGGCGATCCTCATCGTCGTCGCGCAGCGTTTCGTGGCCGCCGGCGTGACCGCCGGGGCCGTCAAGGACTGATGCATGTGACAGCCAAGCTCACCACCTCCCCGACCCCCCGAGCGGACACGGCCGCGCGGCTCGCCCGCCCGGTCGTCCCCGCCCGTGGCACCCGCCGGGGAGTAGGGGTCGGCGAGCACTCCCTCACCGGCGGGTTCTGGGGAACCCGGCAGCGCACCAACGCCACCGCCACCCTCGAGCACTGCCTGGAGTGGATGGAGCGGCTCGGCTGGCTGGACAACTTCGACGCCGTGGCCGAGGGCCGCACCGGCGGCGAGCGTCCCGGCTGGCAGTTCTCCGACTCGGAGATCTACAAGCTCATGGAGGCGCTGGCCTGGGAGTACGGGCGCACCGGTGACCCGGAGGCCGACGAGCTGCTCACCCGCCTGACCGCCCGGGTCGCCGCCGCGCAGGACGAGGACGGGTACCTCAACACCTGCTTCGGGCACGCCGGGCAGCCGCCCCGCTACAGCGACCTCGAGCGTGGCCACGAGCTGTACTGCACCGGCCACCTGCTCCAGGCGGCCGTCGCCCGCCTGCGGACGACGGGGGAGGACGAGCTCGTGACCGTGGCCCGGCGCGCCGCCGACCACGTGTACCGGGAGTTCGGGCCGGACGGCCGCGAGGGCATCTGCGGCCACCCCGAGATCGAGGTCGGCCTCGCCGAGTTCGGGCGTGCCACCGGCGAGCGCCGCTACGTCGAGCTCGCCCACCTCTTCGTCGAGCGCCGCGGCCGCGGGCTCCTCACCCCGATCCCGCTGCTCAGCAGCGCCTACTTCCAGGACGACCTCCCGGTGCGCGAGGCCACCGTGTGGCGCGGCCACGCCGTGCGCGCGCTCTACCTCGCCGCCGGTGCGCTGGACACCGCCGTCGACCTGGGCGACGAGGAGCTGGCCGCGGCGGTGGCCGAGCAGTGGCGGCGCTCGGTGGAGCGCCGCACCTACCTCACCGGGGGGATGGGCTCACGCCACCAGGACGAGGGCTTCGGGGACGACTGGGAGCTCCCCGCGGACCGCGCGTACTGCGAGACCTGCGCCGGCATCGCCTCGGTCATGGTCTCGTGGCGGCTCTACCTCGCCACCGGGGACGTCCACTACGCCGACCTCATCGAGCGCACGCTGTTCAACGTCGTCGCGACCTCGCCGCGCGAGGACGGACGCGCGTTCTTCTACGCCAACCCCCTCCAGCAGCGCGAGCCCGGCTCCGACGTGCGGCAGGACGCCGAGAACGCCCGCGCGGAGGGCGGGGTGCGCGCCCCGTGGTTCGACGTCTCCTGCTGTCCGACGAACGTGGCACGCACCCTCGCCTCGCTGCCCGCCTACTTCGCGGCCGTCGAGGGCGACACCCTGACCCTCATGCAGTACGCCTCCGGTGAGGTCGCGGTCGAGCTCGACGGCGGCGGCCGGCTGCGGCTCGGCGTCGCGACGGCCTACCCGGACGACGGCACCGTCGACGTCACCGTCCACGAGGTCCCCGACCGCCCGGTGCACCTTCGCCTCCGCGTCCCCTCGTGGGCGGAGGGCGCCACCGTCGCCCGCGACGCAGCCCCCGCCGCCCCGGCCGCGCCGGGCTGGCTCGACCTCGAGGAGCTGCGCGCCGGGGAGCGGATCCGGCTCGTGCTGCCCCTGGACCCCCGGCTCACCTGGCCGGACCCACGCATCGACGCCCTGCGCGGCAGCGTCGCCGTCGAGCGCGGCCCGCTCGTCATGTGCCTGGAGAGCACCGACCTGCCGGACGACGTCGACATCGCCGACGTCCGGGTCGACCCCACCGCACCGCTGCGGCCCGGCCCCGCCGACACCGTGCGCGCCACGGGCCGCGTCGTCCCGGTCGCGGACTCTCCGGGAGCGCTGCCGTACCGCCCGGGCCGGCCGGCCCCCACCGGCGACACCCGGCCGGCGGACCTCACCCTCACCCCCTACCACCGCTGGGCCGAGCGCGGCCCCGCCCGGATGCGGGTCTTCCTGCCCGTGCACGCAGAGACGGAGGAGCAGTGACCACGCCCTTCACCGAGCGCGCCGGCGCCCTGGTGTGGCGCGGCGGCGGAGAGACCCTGGTCGTCGAGGCCTGGGGGGAGCACAGCCTGCGCGTCCGCGCGACGATCCAGGGCGAGGTCCGCGACACCGACCACGCCCTGCTGCCCCAGCCCGGCACCGCGGCGACGGTCTCCATCGACGGGCACACCGCGACCGTGACGAACGGGCGTATCCGCGCCGTGGCGACGGCCTGGACCGGGGACGAGCACGTCGTCGGCTACCCGGTGCACCACTGCCACCTGGCGTTCTACAACGAGCGCGGGGAGCTGCTGCTCGAGGAGCTGGACGCCGGCGGGTCGCTGCGGCTACGGGCCCGGGACCTGCAGACCCACCTCGGCGGCGACCTCGCGGTCACCGCCGCCTTCGCGGCCGACCCCGACGAGAAGCTCTACGGGATGGGCCAGTACCAGCAGGACATCCTCGACCTCAAGGGCTGCACCTTCGAGCTCGCCCACCGCAACTCCCAGGCGAGCGTCCCCTTCGTGCTGTCCAGCCGGGGCTACGGCTTCCTCTGGCACAACCCCGCCGTCGGCTCGGCGACCTTCGGGCGCAACCGCACCGAGTGGCGCGCCCCGGTCACCGACCAGCTCGACTACTGGGTCACGGCCGGGAACACACCGGCGGAGATCAGCGCCGCCTACACCGCCGTCACCGGCCGGGTCCCGATGATGCCGGAGTACGGGCTGGGCTTCTGGCAGTCCAAGCTGCGGTACTGGAACCAGGAGCAGCTCCTCGAGGTGGTCCGCGAGCACCGGCGACGCGGGCTGCCGCTCGACGTCGTCGTCGCCGACTTCTTCCACTGGCCCCACCTCGGTGACTTCCGCTTCGACGAGGAGTTCTGGCCCGACCCGGCCGCGATGGTCGCCGAGCTGCGCGAGCACGGCGTCGAGCTCATGGTCTCGGTCTGGCCGCAGATATCCCTCGAGTCGGAGAACTACGACCACCTCGCGGCGAACAACCTCCTCGTCCGCACCGAGCGCGGCATCGGGGTGCAGATGGCCTTCGAGGCGCCGAGCATGTTCCTCGACGTCACCAACCCCGAGGCCCGGGAGCGCCTCTGGGAGCTGTGCCGGCGCAACTACGCCGAGCTCGGCATCCGCCTCTTCTGGCTCGACGAGGCCGAGCCCGAGTACGGCGCCTACGACTTCGACCACTACCGCTACCACCTCGGCCCGAACGTCAAGATCGGCAACCTCTACCCCCAGCTCTACTCCCGCGCCTTCTACGAGGGGCAGCGCGCCGCCGGCCAGGAGGAGGTGGTCAACCTCGTCCGCTGCGCCTGGGCCGGCAGCCAGCGCTACGGCGCCCTGGCCTGGTCGGGGGACATCAGCTCCACCTTCGCCGACCTGCGCCGCCAGATCACCGCGGGCATCCACATGGGGGTGGCCGGCATCGCCTGGTTCACCACCGACATCGGCGGCTTCCACGACGGTGACGTCCGCGACGAGGAGTTCCGCGAGCTGTTCGTCCGCTGGTTCCAGTTCGGCACCTTCTGCCCCGTCATGCGGCTGCACGGGGACCGCCTGCCCTACGAGGAGGTCACCGCCGCGGACGGCTCCCGCCGGCTGCGCAGCGGGGGACCCAACGAGCTGTGGTCCTACGGCGAGGAGGTCTACCCGATCCTCGAGCGCTACGTGCACCTGCGCGAGGCGCTGCGCCCGTACACCCGCGAGGTGATGGCGATCGCCCATCGGGAGGGGCAGCCGGTGATGCGCGGTCTCTTCCACGACTTCCCGGCCGACCCCGTCGCCTGGGACGTCGCCGACCAGTTCCTCTTCGGTCCCGACGTGCTCGTCGCGCCCGTCGTCACCGCCGGAGCCCGCAGCCGGGAGGTCTACCTGCCGGCGGGGGCTCGCTGGGTGGACGCCGCCACGGGCGAGGAGCACGACGGCGGCCGGTGGCTGACCGTGGCGGCCCCGCTCGACGTCGTGCCGGTGTTCCTCCGGGACGGTACCTTGCCGCACCTCGTCGGCAGCACCGCGGGGGCGCGATACGGAGGTGGCTCATGAGACCTGACCCGTACGGGACAGGCAGCTGACCATATCGACGTCCACCAGGGCGCTCGATCGAATTCGAACCAGTTCGACTTCAAGAGGGGAGGCGACGCTCACCCGAGAAAAGACAGTCACGCCGCACCTGGCGGTGTGTCGACCGCTGGCGCCCCACGACAGTGAGGTACTCAAAGATGAGAATGTCCCAACGACGACGAGTTCGTCGGCCACTCGCGAACATGCAACGGCAGCGCAGCGCTAGTCACAGACTCCGCGCTCGGTCCTTCGTCAGCCCGCCCACGACGACGACCGTCATGTGCGGGGCCATGGCACTTCCCGACGCCGTCGGCGGCGAGGGCCGCATGGAGAGGACAGGCCGCGTGCCGTCAAGAACTGGCGCGAGTGGCGCTCGGAAAACATCATGCGGCAGTTCGCTGCGTCCCTAGCCAGAGATGGAGATCCACATGTCATTCAGTTCAGGGCCCACGACGAGACAGCGGAGACGGGGGGTAGCCGCCGGTGCTTCCATCGCGCTGGTGGCCGGTCTCGGTCCCGGAGGAGTAGTCGGCAGTGCCGCGGCACAGACGGCGCAGTTCGAGACCGATCCCGACAGTACGCTCGTGGTCGAGGCGGACCAGCCGTTTCGGGAAGTGACGCATGTCGCCACCGGGTCGCTCTACGGCATCGCCGACGAGGGGGTCCCCTCCGACGACCTCATCGCCCCGATCAAGCCGAACACCTTCGTGCAGATGCCCCCGGGCGGACGCCAGCAGCCGACCGGGGACACGCTCGACGTCTGGCGCACAGCCGAGCGACACGACGCCGGAATCGTCGTGCGGATCGTCGACTACTACCCGGGTTGGCCGTACCAGTTCAGCTGGGAGGACACCGAGGACCGCAAGGGGTGGGAGAACGTCATTCGCGACGTCGTCGCCGACATCGAGGAAGCCGGTGTCACCAATGTCGTTGCATACGCGCCGTGGAACGAGTCCGACCAGACGTGGCTGGAGGCGAACGGCGACTTCCTTGATCTGTGGGAGATGAGCTACAACATCCTGCGCGAGGAGCTCGGGCCGGACATGCCGATCCAGGGGCCGAGCTTCTCCGACAACATCAGCGGGATGCGGGAGTTCCTGGAGTTTGCCGTCGAGACCGACACCGTCCCGGACGTGCTCGAATGGCACGAGCTCATCCGGTCGTCCAAGATCCAGGGCGACATCGAGAACGTCCAGACGATCATGGACGACCTGGGCATCGAGGACCGGCCGATCGACATCGCCGAGTACGCCAGCCCCCAAGAGGTCGGTCTACCCGGGATACTCGTCGGCTACATCGCCAAGCTCGAGCGCTTCGGCGTCGATCGTGCCGAGCTGGCGTTCTGGAACCAGTCCGGCACACTCGGTGACCTGCTCACTCACCGCGGTGGGGACCCGAACGGCGCCTACTGGCTCTACACCTGGTACGCAGACATGAGCGGCCAGATGGTGACCACGACTCCGCCGTCGAACGAGAGCCCGCTGGACGGCGCCGCCTCCGTCAACGACGCGAAGGACGAGGTGCGTGTCATCGCGGGCGGCAACAGCGGGCCGACCTCGATCGTCATCAACGGCCTGGACGCACTCGAGCTCGACGGAGAGGTCAACGTGAAGCTCGAAGTGACGGCATCGTACGGCCGCACCACGCCGACCGAGGCGCCGATCACGATCTCGAACACCACCTACGAGGTCGGCGCCGATGGCTCGATCACGGTGCCCGTGGTGATGAACCCGATGTACGGCTACCACGTCGTGGTCAGTGACGCCCAGGAGGAGCCGGAGAGCCTGGCCGGCTCCTACACCATCGACAACCTGCACAGCGGCCTTACCCTCGCCGCGCGGGACGCCGGCACCGAGCCCGGTACTCCCGTCGTCCAGGCGGAGGCCGGCGACGCCGGCGCGCAGTCGTGGCGTGTGACGGAGGCAGGGTCGGGCTTGTACACGATCGTGCACGTCCCCAGCGGGCTAACCCTCGGCGTCAAGGAGGCCGTCGCCGAGAACGGTGTGGCGGCAGCCCTCCGGGAGGGCGACGGCGGCGCAGACCAGTTCTGGCAGCTCGTGCCCGACAACAGGGGCAACGTGCGCCTGGCCAACTACGGCACCGGGCTCACCCTCGGGGTCGAGGGGATGAGCACCGAGTCCGGCGCCGCCGTGGTCCAGTGGACGGACGGGGCTCATATGGGCAGCTGCACCGCCGACGGGCCACGCCAGCCCGGCAAGTTCGGCACGGCGCTCGACTTCTGCCGCGCCGACTCCTACGTCACGTTGCCGAACGGTGTCGTGGACGAGCTGGACGGCGACTGGTCGGTCTCGACCTGGGTGAAGCCCGCTGCCCTGAGCACCTGGTCACGCGTCTTCGACATCGGTTTCAACTCCAACTCGAGCATGTTCTTCACCGTCAGCGCGGGTAGCGGACCCCGTTTCGCCATCACGACGAACGGCGCCGGAGGCGAGCAGCGGCTCGACTACCCCGGCCAGAACCTCACCCTCGATGAGTGGTCATTGGTCACCGTGACGGTGTCAGGTACCACCGGCACGATGTACATCAATGGCGAGGCCGTGGCCACGAACGACGGGATCACCATCTCGCCGGCTGACCTCAACGCGTCGAACGACCGCAACTGGCTCGGCAGGGCCCAGTACTCGAGCGACCCGCCCTTCGATGGGGCGATCGACGACTTCGCGATCTACTCGCGTGCGCTCAGCGGTGCGGAGGTGGCCGAGCTCGCCAGTGGAGTACCCGCCGCGGGTGATGTCCTGCAGTACGCGTTCGACGAGGAAGAAGACACGGGAGTCGTCATTGACTCGTCCGGCAACGGCGGCCACGGCACCGTGACCGCCGGTAGCGGTCTCTCGTCCGAGACCACCGCAACTGACGAGGAGATCCCCGACCGCTTCTGGACGCTGAACCCCGTCGAGAGTGGGGAACCGGTGGAGGTCACGCCCGAGGCGGTGACCTTCACCGACGAGGACGGCACCGAGGACGACACGTTCACGATCCCCGCGGTGGATGGCGTGGAGTACCTGATCGGTGCCGAGGTTGTCGAGGCCGGGACCCACCCGGGCGCCGGCACCGTGACCGTCACCGTGCGCGCCCTGGACGGCTTCGTGCTCGCCGAGGGTGCCACCGCGGAGTGGAGCCACACCTTCTCCACCGAGGGTGGGGAGCCCGGCCCTGACCGCCGGACGGCGGAGTTCCACCTGTCGAACACCTGGCGGGGGTCCACCGATCTGCACTTCATGTACGGCCGGTGGGCCGACGAGGTGTTCATCGGTGACTGGGACGGTGACGGCGTCGACACGATCGCGGTGCGTCGCGGAAACGAGTTCCACGTGTCCAACGGCGCCGGGGGCGAGGCGGACGTGGTCATCGCCTACGGCCGGGACGGTGACGTCATCCTGGTGGGTGACTGGGACGGCAACGGGACGGACACCTTTGCGGTGCGCCGTGGGGCGACCTACCACGTGAAGAACTCCCTGCGTGGCGGGGAGGCGGACGTGGTGATCACCTACGGCCGGACGGATGACCAGGTGCTGGTCGGTGACTGGAACGGTGACGGGACGGACACCTTTGCGGTGCGCCGTGGGGCGACCTACCACGTGAAGGACTCCCTGCGTGGCGGGGACGCCGACGTGGCCTTCACCTACGGGCGCAGCGGCGACGTCACCCTCGCGGGTGACTGGGACGGCGACGGGACAGACACGTTTGCTGTCCAACGTGGCCGGACGTACCACGTGAACAACTCCCTGCGTGGTGGGGACGCGGATACGGTGGTGACCTTCGGCAAGGTCGGGGATGAGGTGCACGTGGGTGACTGGGACGGCAACGGCACCGACACCCTCGGTATCCGCCGCCCAGTCGATGCGGCGAACGCGGGATGACGACCACCTAGCGTGCCCACGTCAGGTGCCCGCGGCTATCCGGCTGCCGGGCACCTGACTACACCACCGCTGGACGCGGTGACTCCTCGAGCCATCACCGCGCGAAGGTGTCCGCGGCTCTCGCCGAACGGAGCGGTGCTTGTGGTGCACCGCGTACCGGACGACGACGTGCCGGGGGCGGAGTGCGGCGCGATGCCCATGAGGGCAACCGACGAGAGAGAGGTAGCTTGATGATGAGCACGACCAGACGAGGGCGAGGCAGGCAGAGAACGGCCCTCGCCGCCACGACCATCGCGGCACTCACCGCTGGTCTCCTCGGCGGACTGGCGCTCCCGGCGCACGGCGCGGTCCCCGAACCGGACCTGCACTACACGATGGAGGAGATCGACGGCACGACCGTCACGGACAGCTCCGGGAACGGGCTGGACGGCACGATCAGCGGCACGACCACCCAGATCCCCACCGACGACGGCGGCACCGCGCTCGACCTGCCCGGCGGCAGCGACGGCGGGTACGTCACGCTGCCGCGCGCCGCGCTCGAGGACGCGACGGACCTCACGGTCTCCGTCCGCCTGCGCTGGGCCGGCTCCGGCGGGAGCTGGCAGTGGGTCTACGCCCTGGGCACGAACAACCAGCGCTACCTCTTCAGCACCCCGTCCAACGCCGACGGAAGGCTGCGGACGGCGATCACGACGGCGGGCGGCGGCGGGGAGGACCTCCTCACCGGCCACGCCGCGCTGCCCGCCGAGGAGTGGGTGACGCTGACGACCACGCTCGACACCGCCGCCCAGGAGCTCACCACCTACCTCGACGGCGTCCCGGTGGCCGCGACGAGCACGTCGATCACCGCCGCCGACCTGCTCACCGGAGGTGCGTCGACGGCCGGGTACGTCGGACGCTCGTTCTACGCCGACCCGCTCCTGCGGGCCGCGGTCGACGACTTCCGGATCTACCACACCGCGCTCTCGGGGGACCAGGTCGCCGAGCTCGTCGGTGACGACGTACCGACGCTGACCGGGCTGGCCTCCGACGTCGTCGAGCTGCGCACGACGCTGGGCAACGTCCCCGACCTGCCCGACGCCGTGCGGGCCACCTTCTCCGACGGCTACGACCGCGACGTCGCCGTCGTCTGGGAGGAGGTGGACCCGGGCGCGTTCGACCGCACCGGCGTCGTCGAGGTCGCCGGTACCGCGGCGGGCGCGGCCGTGACGGCACGCGTGACCGTCACCCGCGGGGAGCTGCGGATCGACGCCGGCACCGACACCGGCCCGGTCCACGGCGGCGCCGCGGGGGTGCTCTACGGCCTGTACGCCGACGGCATGCCCAGCGACAACCTCGTCGAGGGGATGAACGTGCGCACCGTGGCGACCAAGGCCCAGGACGGGGCGCAGCACCCCGGCTCGGACGCCCTCGAGGTCGTCCAGCAGCTTGCGGACACCACCGGCGGCGACGTGTACGTGCGGACCACCGACTGGTACCGCGGCTTCCCCTACCAGTGGCCCGGGGACACCCCCGAGGAGCGGCTCTCCGGCTACTGGGAGGTGCTCGCCGACCAGCTCGCCATGGTCCAGCAGCTCGAGGACCGCTACCGCGACCACATCGTCATCGAGCCCTTCAACGAGCCCGAGGGCAACATGTTCGGGACCGGGGAGTGGAGCTACGACGGCACCAGCTGGCTCAGCGACCCCACCGACTACTTCGCCGCCTGGGACCACGCCTACGGCATGATCCGCGAGGCGCTGCCCGACACCCGGATCAGCGGCCCCAACACGAGCATCCTGTACGACCAGGTCTACGGCTTCCTCGAGCACGCCGTCGAGGCGGGCACGGTGCCCGACATCATCACCTGGCACGAGCTCAGCCACCCGCAGAACATCCGCGACAACGTGGCCAAGTACCGCGAGTGGGAGGCGGAGATCTTCGCGGGGACCGAGTACGAGGGCACCGAGCTGCCCATCAACATCAACGAGTACGCCTTCAACTACCACACCTCGGTGCCGGGCCAGATGATCCAGTGGATCTCGGCGATCGAGGAGTCGAAGGTCGACGCGATGATCGCGTTCTGGAACAT
>NZ_CALGNQ010000237.1 GCF_937958535.1 uncultured Georgenia sp.
GCGGTCGGTCCGGTGACGTTCGGGCGGGTGGTCGACACGACCGGCGACTACCGCGTGGGCTGGCTGGGGGCGGTGGCGATGTTCGCCGTCGGGGGCGTGCTCGTCCTGCTCCGCCGCGACTGGACGCCGCGGCAGCGATGACGGCTACCGCCCCGCCGCGTAGCCCTGCATCCCGCGCGGGTTGGCCGCCGCGCCGAGCAGCCCCGTCTCGGGGTCGCGGGTGACGACGGACAGCCGGCCCAGCGTCCAGTCACCGGCGCGGGTGACGCGGTGGCCGCGCCGCTCCAGCGCGGTGAGGACGTCCTCCCCGAGCCGGTCCTCGACGACGGCCCGGCCCGGGTCCCAGGTGCGCGGCCAGAAGGAGTCGGGCATCGAGCGGGTGTGGAAGGCCGGGGCGTCGACCGCCTGCTGCGGCTCGTACCCGCCGACGATCGTGCGCAGCAGGTAGAGGAGCTGCCACTGGTCCTGCTGGTCCCCGCCGGGCGAGCCGAGCGCGGCCACCGGCTGCCCGTCGCGGAGCACGAGGGTGGGGGTGAGCGTGGTGCGCGGCCGGCGTCCGGGCTCCAGGGACGACGCCGCGCCGCCCTCCAGCCACGTCATCTGCAGCCGGGTGCCGAGGCAGAACCCCAGCTCGGGGATGGTGGGGGAGGACTGCAGCCAGCCGCCGGACGGCGTCGCGGAGATCATGTTGCCCCACCGGTCGACGACGTCGATGTGGCAGGTGTCACCGCGCCGGTCGCCGGTGGGGCTCACCGTCGGCTCCCCGACCCCCGCGGTGCCCGGGGCGTAGGTCTCGCGCAGCGGTGGGCGGAAGGGCGCGACACCGGGGACGTGCCCCGGACGCAGCTCGTGGGAGGCGGCCTGGCCGACCAGCGCTCGGCGCTGGGCGGCGTACGCCGGGGAGAGGAGGACGTCGAGCGCGGCGCGGGCGGTGTCGTCGTCGCCGTAGTAGGCGTCCCGGTCGGCGAGGGCGAGCTTGAGCACCTCGAGGACGGTGTGTGCGCCGGCGGCGGTGGAGGGGTCGAGCAGCTCGTCGTCGAGACCGTCGAGCACCGTGAGCATCTGGAGGAGGACCGGGCCCTGGCCCCACGGACCGGTCTTGGCGATCGTGTGGCCGCGGAACTCGGCGGTGACGGCCGGCTCGTAGGAGGCGGTGAAGGCGGCGAGGTCCGCCGCGGTGATGACGCCGGCGTGGTCGCCGCCGTCGGAGTGGCGGTGCGGCCGGGAGGCGGACGCCGCGACGGCCTCGGCGACGAAACCCTCCCGCCAGACGTGGCGTGCGGCCTCGACCCGGGCGACGCGGTCACCGGCGCCCGAGCCCGCCTCGACCAGCCGCTCCAACGTGCGGGCGTAGGCGGGGTTGCGCACGAGCTCGCCCGGCCGCGGCACCCGCCCGTCGGGCAGCCAGAGCGCCGCGGAGGTGGGCCAGTGCTCGGTGAACAGCCGCTCGACCTGGGCGATGGTTCGGCAGGTCGCGGCGAGCACGGGGTGGCCGTCGCGGGCGTAGCCGATCGCCGGGGCGAGGACGTCGGCGAGCTCCCAGGTGCCGTGGTCACGCAGGAGCAGCAGCCAGGCGTCGACCGCACCCGGGACGGCGGCCGCCAGCGCCCCCGCGCCGGGGACAAGCTCCAGCCCCAGGGAGCGGTAGTACTCTCGGCCGGCGCCGGCCGGCGCCGGCCCCTGGCCCATGAGGACCACCGGGCGCCCCGGATCCTGCGCCGTGGTGAAGATCGCCGGCATGTCCCCACCGGGGCCGTTGAGGTGCGGCTCGACGACGTGGAGCACGAACCCCGCGGCGACGGCGGCGTCGAAGGCGTTCCCGCCGCGCTCGAGCACCGACTGCGCCGTCGCGGTGGCGATCCAGTGCGTCGAGGCGGCCATCCCGAAGGTGCCCCGGAGGGTGGGCCGGGTGGTGAAGGCGGGCGGCGGCGTGAACGCGGACGACATCCTCCGAGGCTAGCGAGCGGCCGCTGCCCGGGCGTCGCGACGACGTGACGCGCACGTCGTCGGGAAGCGGGCTCTCGGTGGGAAGTGAGCTGTCGGTGGGAACTGAGCTCTCGGTGGGAAGTGGGCTGTGGGTGGGAAGTGGGCTGTCGGCGGGAGAGGTCAGGAGAGGTCAGGAGAGGACGTCCTTGGTGGTGAAGCGGCCGTAGGCGAGGGCCCCGAAGACGACGACGTACCCGAGCTGGAGCAGGGCGTTGTCGACGAAGGAGTCCCAGCGCACCGGGTTGCGCAGCAGGTCGACGAAGCCGAGCCAGTGCTCGCTGAGCAGCCACGGGTGCAGCCAAGCGATCTGGTCGAGGGACCCGAGCATCTGGACGACGATGGCGAGCACCGCCGTCGCCGCCATCGCCCCGACCGGCGCCACGGTCAACGTCGAGACGAACAGGCCCACCGCGGCCAGGCCGAGCAGCGACACCGTCACGTAGCCCGCCACCAGCAGTGCCCGCCACAGCGCCTCCCACGCGCCGATCGTGTCGCCGGACAGCAGCGTCACCGGCCCCACCGGGAACAGCGCGGCGCCGACGAGCGAGCCGGCGAGGACGATGCTCAGGGTCGCCGCCAGGCAGAACGTGGCCGCGCCGAGGTACTTCACCAGCAGCAGCCGGCCGCGTTCCACGGGGGCGAGGAGGAGGTAGCGCAGCGTGCCCAGGCTCGCCTCGCCCGCGATGGTGTCCCCGGCGACCACCCCCACGGTGAGCGGCAGGAACAGCGGGATCGTCACCACCAGCCGCGACGCGTTCCACCGCGGCCAGGGCCTGGGCTTCCGGACCGACCGGCTCGCCGTCGTCGACGGGCCCGCGGCCGGCGGTGTGGGGCACGGCGGGTTCACCGGCACCGAGCTCGCGGTGGACCGGGAGCGCGGGACCGTCGTCGTGCTCCTCACCAACCGGCTCCACCCGGCGCCGCCGCACGCCGACATCGGACCGGTGTGGGACGCGCTGCTCGCCGCGGTCGCCGCTGCTGTGGACGGCGCGTGAGACGCGTCCCCGAGCCGGACAGGAGGGAGTGCGGCAGTAGATGCCGACAGCCGGGCGCCCTGGTGGGGCCCGGCTGCCGGCATCGGTGCGGTGGGAGCGGTGCGCCTACCTCCCGACGTCCGAGGCTGCGGCGGCGCGCAGGATGGTGCCGGCGGAGCGCTGGTCGAGCACGCCGTCGGCGGTCAGCGCCCGGACGACGTCACCCACGTGCCGGACGAACGCCCCGTGGGTGCCGTACTCACCGTCCTCGGCGATGAGGTCGTTGATCGTGCAGCCGTCACCGACCTCGGCGTTCTCCACGCCCGTGTCGATCCCGCCGATGACGACGGTGGCACGGGTGTCGGAGCACTCGCCGGGCTCACCCGGTCCGGGGTCTTCCTCCACGACGGTGAAGGTGATGGTGCCTTCGGTGGTGTTGCCGGCGTGGTCGGTGGCCCGGTAGGTCAGGGTGTGGTGGCCGGGCTGGGTGATGGTGATGGGGCCGTCGTAGGTGGTCCAGTCGCCGTCGTCGAGGGTGTACTGGACGGTGTCGATGCCGGAGTCGTCGTCGGTGGCGGTGATGGTGACGGTGGCTGAGCCGATGTAGCTGCCGTCCTCGTCCTGGTCGCCGGTGACGGTGGTGGTGACCTCGGGTGGGGTGGTGTCGGGGTCGGGGCCGGTGTCTTCCTCTACGACGGTGAAGGTGATGGTGCCTTCGGTGGTGTTGCCGGCGTGGTCGGTGGCCC
>NZ_CALGNQ010000238.1 GCF_937958535.1 uncultured Georgenia sp.
TACCACGTGCGCGACGTGGAGTTCGTCGCCGCCTTCGACGTCGACGCCAAGAAGGTCGGGCGCGACCTGGCCGAGGCCATCAACGCCAGCGAGAACAACACCATCAAGCTCTGCGACGTCCCGACCACCGGGGTGACCGTGCAGCGCGGCCCGACGCTCGACGGCCTGGGCCTCTACTACGCGGACACCATCGAGGAGTCCGACGCCGAGCCGGTCGACGTCGTCGCCGCGCTCAAGGCCGCCGAGGTCGACGTGCTCGTCTGCTACCTGCCGGTGGGCTCGGAGGAGGCGACGAAGTTCTACGCCCAGTGCGCCATCGACGCCGGGGTCGCCTTCGTCAACGCGCTGCCGGTGTTCATCGCCGGCACCAAGGAGTGGGCCGACAAGTTCACCGCCGCCGGGGTGCCGATCGTCGGTGACGACATCAAGTCCCAGGTGGGCGCGACGATCACCCACCGCGTGCTCGCCAAGCTCTTCGAGGACCGCGGCGTGCGGCTGGAGCGCACCTACCAGCTCAACGTCGGCGGCAACATGGACTTCAAGAACATGCTGCAGCGCGACCGCCTGGAGTCGAAGAAGATCTCCAAGACGCAGGCCGTCACCTCCAACATCGCCGGCGAGCTGGCGCCGCGCGACGTGCACATCGGCCCCAGCGACTACGTCGAGTGGCTCGACGACCGCAAGTGGGCCTACGTCCGCCTCGAGGGCAAGGCCTTCGGCGACGTCCCGCTCAACCTGGAGTACAAGCTCGAGGTGTGGGACTCGCCGAACTCGGCGGGCATCATCATCGACGCGATCCGCGCGGCGAAGATCGCCCTGGACCGCGGCATCGGCGGCCCCCTGCTGTCCGCCTCCGCCTACTTCATGAAGTCCCCGCCGGAGCAGCGCGACGACGAGGCCGCACGCGCGTCCGTCGAGGCGTTCATCGCGGGTGAGGTGGAGCGCTGAGGCGCCCCGCCGGCCCCAGGTGAAGGTTCCGACAGGCGCGTCCTGTCGGAACCTTCACCCCCTCCGGGCCCCGTGCCGGACGGTCGGTGACCACCCCCACCGCAGGTCGTGACCTCCCGGGAAGGTCGGGTGCGGGTTGTGTGAAGTCCGTCGCCCGCGGGCGGACGGGTGCGGAATGCGGCATGGTCGCTACCGCATACTGAGGGGTCGTCGGCAGTGCTACAGCAACCGAGGAGGTGTCGCGTGGCGGCCAGGAAGCAGACCGGGCGCGGGACGGGCGCCCAGGGCCGGGGCCGCGCCGCACCGGGCCGCGCCGGGCGCACGGCGGCCGGGGGACGCAAGCGCCGCTGGTTCGACTACCCGCGCGCCGGGAAGGGGCCGCTCCACCGCTGGCTGCCGAGCTGGCGGGTGGTGTTCGGCACCGTCCTCACCGGGATCGCCGTCGTCGTCGGCATCGTCGCCGCGGCCTACCTCACCACCGACATCCCCGAGCCGGGTGACTTCGCCCAGGCCCAGGGCACCCACGTCTACTTCGCCGACGACGAGACGGAGATGGGCAGCTTCGCGGAGTACAACCGCGAGATCGTCGCCCTCGACTCCCTCCCGGCGCACGTGGGGCACGCTGTCGTCGCCTCCGAGGACCGCCGCTTCTACGAGAACGTCGGCATCGACCCGATCGCCATCGGCCGCGCGCTGTGGAACAACCTGCGCGGCAACCCGGTCCAGGGCGGCTCGACGCTCACCCAGCAGTACGTCGAGCGCTACTACCTGGGCACGACGACCGACTACGTCGGCAAGTTCCGGGAGGCGATTCTCGCCCTGAAGATCGACCGCGAGCTCACCAAGGACGAGATCCTCGAGGACTACCTCAACACCATCTACTTCGGCCGCAACGCCTACGGTATCGAGACCGCCGCGCAGGCCTACTTCGGCAAGCCGGCCGCTGAGCTCACCCTCTCGGAGTCGGCGATGCTCGCCGGCATCATCCCCTCCCCGAACGCCTGGGACCCGGAGAACAACCCGGAGCGGGCGCAGGAGCGGTGGGCCCGCACCCTGGACTTCATGGTCACCGACGGGTGGATCACCGAGGCCGAGGCCGCGGAGCAGACCTTCCCCGAGACCATCCCGCATGTGCGGTCCGACACCTACGCCGGCCCCACCGGCTACCTCCTCGACATGGTCCGCCGGGAGCTCGTCGCCAAGGCCGGCCTCACCGAGGAGCAGATCGACACCCTCGGGCTGCGGATCACGACGACGGTCGACCCCGACGCCCAGCAGGCCGCCGTCGACGTCGTGGACGCCCTGCCCGAGGACCGTCCGGAGAACAACCGGGTGGCGCTGGTCTCGCTCGACCCGCACAGCGGCGCGATCGTCGCCCTCTACGGCGGCCCGGACTTCGTGTCGCGGCCGCGCAACGCCGCCACCCAGGACGTCGCGCAGGCGGGTTCGACCTTCAAGCCGTTCACCCTCGTCGCCGCGCTGCGGGAGGGGGTGCCGCTGAGTACCCGGTTCCCGAGCTACACGCCGATGGAGATCGAGGGCTTCGACCGCCCGGTCAACAACTACGACTCCTTCAACCGCGGCAACATCGACCTCGTCGAGGCCACCGAGCAGTCGGTGAACACGACGTACGCGCTGCTCAACGTCCAGATCGGGCCGGAGAAGTCGGTGGAGGCGGCGATCGACGCCGGGCTGCCCGAGGACACCGCCGGGCTCGCCCCGGTGCCCTCCAACGTCCTGGGGCCCGCCTCGCCGCACCCCATCGACCTGGCCCGGGCCTACGCCACCTTCGCCGCGCAGGGGGTGCGGCACACCCCGCACATCGTCTCCGAGGTGCGCGACGCCGAGGGGAACACCATCTTCACCGCCGACACGAGCGGTGAGGAGGTCTTCGAGCCGGACGTCATGGCCGAGGCCACCTACGCGATGACCAAGGTGATCGAGGAGGGCACCGGGGTGCGTGCCCGGAGCCTGGGCCGGCCCGCAGCGGGGAAGACCGGGACGTCGAACGAGGGCCGGTCGGCGTGGTTCGCCGGGTACGTGCCCCAGCTGGCCACGGTCGTGGCGATGTACCAGGTCGGGGAGGACGGTACCGAGGAGTCGCTCACCCCGTTCGGGGAGTACGCCTCGATCACCGGGTCGACCTACCCGACGACGATGTGGCGCGACTTCATGGTCGCGGCGCTGGAGGACGTGCCCGTCGAGGACTTCCCCGAGCGTCCGGCCCCGACGACGTCGACCTTCACCCCCGACGTCCCCTCGCCCGACCCGGAGCCGACGACGGAGGAGCCCACCACCGAGGAACCGACGGAGGAGCCGACGACGCAGGAGCCCACGACGCCGCCTCCGCCGGAGCCCACCGAGGAGCCCACGACGCCGCCTCCGCCCGAGCCCACCGAGGAGCCGACCGACGAGCCGACGCTCGAGGAGCCCACACCGCCCGGGCCGCCGGAGGAGCCGCCGGGTGAGGAGGAGGGCGCCGGCCGCCGGCTGCTCCCCGGGCTGCCCGACCGTCACCCGGGAGGCGGGGACACCTGAGGCACCGGCGGGGCGCCGACGACCGGCGACCGCCCAGGGCCGACGCTCCCCGGCTCAGCGACCCAGGATGCGCCCCAGCCCGGTGACGAGACCGGCCACGTCCTCCTCGGTGGTGTCGAACGAGCACACCGCCCGCAGGACGCCGGCCCGCCGGTCCCACGGCAGGACGGGCAGCTCCGCGGTCACCGCGCCGAGGAGGTCCGGCGGGACGGGGAGGAACACCGCGTTCGCCTCGACCGGGTAGACCGGCTCGATCCCCAGGTCGTAGCGCAGCCGCTGGGCGAGGTGGTCGGCGGCGTCGTTCGCGTGCTGCGCGGTGCGCCGCCACAGGTCGTCGGTGAGCAGGGCGAGGAGCTGCGCCGAGACGAACCGCATCTTCGAGGCGAGCTGGGTGGCCGCCTTGCGCAGCCGGGCGACGGGTTCGGCGAGGTCCGGGTCGAGGACGACGACGGCGTCGCCGAACAGCCCGCCGTTCTTCGTCGCCCCGAAGGACAGGACGTCCACGCCGCGAGTCTGCTCGGCGAGCGAGGTGTCGAGCCGCGCGGCGGCGTTGGCGAGCCGGGCACCGTCGACGTGCACCACCATCCCGTGGCCGTGCGCGGCCTCGGTGAGCGCGGCGAGCTCGGCGGGCCGGTACACGGTGCCGAGCTCGGTGCTCTGGGTGAGGGAGAGCGCCGCGGGCCGGGCGTGGTGGACGCTGCCGTCGTCGTCGGCGAGCAGCGCGGCGAGGTCACCCGCCGTCATGGTGCCGGTGGGCGCCGGGAGCGTGCGGACCGCGACGCCGGCGACGAGGTGGGGCGCGGTGGACTCGTCGGTGGCCAGGTGGGCGTGCTCGGTGGCCACCACGGCGTCCCACCGCTGCAGCGACGCGGCGAGGGAGACGACGTTGGCGCCGGTGCCGTTGAGGACCGGGAAGATCGCGGCGCTCGGACCGAACACGGCGCGGGCGCGCTCCTCGAGCTCGCGGGTCACGGCGTCCGCGCCGTAGGAGGGCGCGTGCCCCTCGGCGGCAGCGGCGAGCGCGGCGAGGACACGGGGGTGGGCGCCGGAGGCGTTGTCCGAGGTGAAACTGCGCACTGTCATGGGGAAACCCTATTCGGACGGGCCGACCCGTACGTTAGAGTGGTGCGCTGGCCGTGGTCGGTGCGCACCCGCGTACCCGCACCACGGCCGATGAACGCATCACCCTCCTGTCACGGAAGGACCGTGACCGCCTAGTCCAGAGGAGGTGGGTACCAAGCATGCGTCAGTACGAGCTGATGATCATTCTCGACCCGGAGGTCGACGAGCGGACGGTCGCCCCGTCGCTCGACAAGCTGCTCTCCGTGGTCAAGACCGGCGGCGGCCAGATCGACAACGTCGACATCTGGGGCAAGCGTCGTCTCGCCTACGACATCAAGAAGCGTTCCGAGGGCATCTACGCGGTCGTCAACATGACGGCCTCCCCGGAGCTCGCCCAGGAGCTCGACCGCCAGCTCGGCCTCAACGAGGCCGTCCTGCGCACCAAGCTCATCCGCCCGGACGCTCACTGAGCCTCCCTCCCCCCACCTGATCCCCGTCATAGGAGACCGACATGGCAGGCGAGACCGTCATCACCGTCGTGGGCAACCTCACGGCCGACCCGGAGCTGCGGTTCACCCCCTCGGGGGCGGCCGTCGCCAGCTTCACCGTGGCCTCCACGCCCCGGACCTTCGACCGTCAGGCCAACGAGTGGAAGGACGGCGAGACGCTGTTCCTGCGCTGCTCGGTGTGGCGTGAGGCGGCGGAGAACGTCGCCGAGTCCCTCGCCAAGGGCATGCGGGTCATCGTCCAGGGGCGTCTCGTCCAGAGGTCCTTCGAGACCCGTGAGGGTGAGAAGCGCACCGTCGTCGAGATGCAGGTCGACGAGGTCGGTCCCTCGCTGCGCTACGCCACGGCCAAGGTCACCCGCACCCAGCGCGGTGGCGGCGGCTTCGGCGGCGGGCAGGGCGGCGGTTTCGGTGGCGGCCAGCAGGGCGGCGGCTTCGGCAGCCAGGGCGGCGGGTTCAACCAGCCGGCCGGTGGCCAGGCCGACGACCCGTGGGCCACAGGTGGGTCGAGCTCGTTCGGTGACGAGCCCCCGTTCTGACCAGACGTACCGCGCGGCGCTGAGCCGCGCCACAGCACCCTAGGAGCAACACCATGGCGAAGCCCGTACTTCGCAAGCCCGGAAAGAAGAAGGCCAACCCGCTGAAGTCGGCCAAGGTCGAGGGCATCGACTACAAGGACACTGCGCTGCTGCGCAAGTTCATCTCCGACCGCGGCAAGATCCGTGCGCGTCGGGTGACCGGCGTCTCCGTCCAGGAGCAGCGCGCCATCGCGAAGGCGGTCAAGAACGCCCGCGAGATGGCCCTGCTCCCCTACGCGAGCTCGGCTCGCTGAGCGGAGGGACAGCACCAATGGCGAAGATCATTCTCACCCACGAGGTGACCGGTCTCGGTGAGGCCGGCGACGTCGTCG
>NZ_CALGNQ010000239.1 GCF_937958535.1 uncultured Georgenia sp.
GCAGCCCGCCGCCGGCGACGCCGGCACCTCCCTCGGCGCGGCGCTCCAGGTGGCCGCCGACCGCGCCGACGAGCCTCGCCCCATCGCGGGTGCGGACCTGGGCCGCTCGTGGACCGACGACGAGCTGGCCGGGTGGCTGCGCCGGGCCAAGGTGCCCTTCACCACCCCGGAGGACCTCCCCGACCAGGTGGCCGCGGTGCTCGCGGACAACGGCGTCGTCGCCTGGTTCGACGGGCGCAGCGAGTTCGGCCCCCGCGCGCTGGGGCACCGCTCACTGCTCGCCCATCCCGGGCTGGTGGAGAACCTCGAGCGGCTCAACGACGTCAAGGGCCGGGAGCAGTTCCGGCCCGTGGCGCCGATGGTGCTCGCCGACCGGGCGGCCGAGATCTTCACCGACGGCCCGATCCCGAGCCCGTACATGCTCTTCGTCCACACTGTCCGCCCCGAGTGGCGCGACCGGATCCCGGCCGCGGTCCACGTCGACGGCACCGCCCGCATCCAGACGGTCGACCCGGCGCGGCAGCCACGGCTCGGTGCGACGATCGAGCACTTCGCCGGCCGCACGGGCCTGCCCGTCGTCATCAACACGAGCCTCAACACCGCGGGCCGCCCGATGGTCGACGACCCGCGAGACGCGCTCGAGCTCTTCGGCTCCGCCCCGGTCGACCTCCTGGTCCTGGGGCCGCACCTGATCCGCCGGGCGCAGCTCTTCGGCACCTCCGCCTCCGCGGCCGAGCGCAGCGCCGCGCAGGACGACACCCGGGTGGCGGCCAGGTGAGCACCTACTCGGTCGTCCTACCCACCGTGGGCCGCCCCTCGCTCACCGACGTCCTCACCGACCTCCACCGCCAGAGCGGGCCGGCCCCGCAGGAGGTCATCGTCGTCGACGACCGCCCGCTGGTCGACACCGCCGACCTCGAGCTGCCCGACGGCGCTGTCCCGGTCCGCGTCCTGCGCTCGGGTGGTCGCGGGCCTGCGGCGGCCCGCAACGCCGGGTGGCGCACCGCAGCCACGGAGTGGGTCGCGTTCCTCGACGACGACGTCCGGCTGCCCGCGGACTGGTCCGATCGGCTCGCCGCCGACCTCGCCGCCGCCGAGCCCGACGTCGGCGCCAGCCAGGGCCGGATCTCCGTCCCGCTCCCGGCGCACCGCCGCCCGACGGACTGGGAGCGCAACACCGCGGGGCTGGAGACGGCGCTGTGGGCGACGGCGGACATGGCCTACCGCCGCGCTGCACTGGCGCAGGTACACGGCTTCGACGAGCGGTTCCCGCGCGCCTTCCGGGAGGACGCCGACCTCGCGTTGCGGGTCTCGCTGGCGGGCTGGCGGCTCACCCGCGGGGAGCGGGAGATCGTCCACCCCGTCCGGCCGGCCGACGCGGCGGTGAGCCTGCGGATGCAGGCCGGGGCGGCCTCCGACGCGCTCATGCGGGCACTGCACGGCCCGCGCTGGCGGACCCTCGGCGGCACCGGACGCGGTCGCTTCCGGTGGCACGTCGCGACGGTCGCCGCCGGGACCGCCGCCCTGGCCCTGGCCGCCGGACGCCGCCGGCGGGCCGCCCTTGCCGCCGCTGCCGCGTGGGCAGGGCTCACCGCCGACTTCGCCGTGCGTCGGGTCGCTCCCGGGCCACGCCCGGGCGAGGAGGGCTGGGCGGGTGAGTGGGGCCGGATGGCGTGGACGAGCGTGCTCATCCCATGGGCGGCGGTGGGGCACCGCCTGCGTGGCACCGTCCGCCACCGCGGGGTGTCCCCGTGGCCACCGCCCGTGCGGGCCGTGCTGCTCGACCGGGACGGCACGCTCGTCGAGGACGTCCCCTACAACGGCGACCCGGCGCGGGTCCGACCCGTCCCGGAGGCCGAGGAGGCGCTGCGCCGGCTGCGCGGCGCCGGGCTGCGGCTCGGCATGGTGACGAACCAGTCCGGTGTGGCCCGCGGCCTCATCACCGAGGACGACGTCGCCCGGGTCAACGCCCGGGTCACCGAGCTCCTGGGCCCCCTGGGCACCGTGGAGCACTGCCCGCACGGCCCCGACGACGGCTGCACCTGCCGCAAGCCCGGGCCCGGCCTCGTCGTACGCGCGGCGCAGACGCTGGCGGTGGCGCCACACGAGTGCGTCGTGGTCGGGGACGTCGGCAGCGACGTCGAGGCCGCGCGGGCGGCGGGCGCGCACGCGGTGCTCGTCCCCACGCCGGTCACGCGCGCCGAGGAGGTCGAGCGGGCGGACCACGTCGCACCCGACCTCGCCGCCGCCGTCGACCACGTCCTCACGCTCGCCGGACGTGCTCGATGAGCACCCTGGCGGTCCGTCTCGACAACGACGGCGACGTCCTCCTCACCGGGCCCGCGGTCCGCGCACTGGCCGCGACCGACGACGTCGACATGCTCGCCGGGCCCTCCGGCGTCGGGGCGGCGCGGCTGCTGCCGGGCGTGCGCGACGTCCTCCTCACCGACGCGCCGTGGTCCGGGTACCGGCCGCCGCCCGTGGACCGGGACGTCCTCGCGCGGCTGGTCGACACGCTCGCGGCTCGACGTTACGACCGCGCGGTGGTCTTCACCTCCTTCCACCAGAGCCCGCTGCCCATGGCCCTGCTGGCCAAGCTCGCCGGGATCCCGTACGTCGCCGCGACGTGCGTCGACTACCCCGGCTCGCTGCTCGACCTGCGGCACCGCCGCCCCGACGGTCTGCACGAGGCCGAGGCCGCTCTGGACCTGGCCCGCGCCGCCGGGGCCGAGCCGCCGCCCGGCGACGACGGCCGCCTCGCC
>NZ_CALGNQ010000240.1 GCF_937958535.1 uncultured Georgenia sp.
GACCACGCTCGGTCGGTCGCTGCTCGCGGGCACCGGGTGCGCGATCGGGCTCGTCGTCGCGGGGCAGGTCGGCGCCCTGACCGGTGTCCGCGGCTGGGTCCCGTTCGCCGCCCCGGTCCTGTGGGCCACCGGCCACGACGTGACGGTCGCGCAGCTGGGGCTCACCGCGGTGCTTGCTGCGGCCTGTGCCGCCGCCACGAGCACGACGTGGGCGCGGCTCCAGCTGGACCGCTAGCTGCGGCGGTGCTGCTGCTCCCGCTCGTCCAGGCGGCGCCGCAGCCCGAGGCCGATGAAGTCGTAGTCGTCGGGCTGGTGGCCCAGCCGCTCACGCAGCCGCCACCGGGCCAGGCACAGGGCGGCGAGGTCGTAGTCCTCGAACGGCGGCCCCTGCTCGTGCCGCAGGATGCCCCGGGTGTACCAGCCCAGGGCGCGTCGCTCGTCCCCCACCTCGAGCCAGGTCTGCCCCATGTACTCGTAGGTCGCCCCACCCTCCGGGCGGCTCCGGCGCAGGTCCCGGTCCCAGCGCAGGGCCTCCTCCCGCTCCCCCCGCTGCAGCAGGAGCGTCACCAGGTGGGCGCGAGGGTCGGGCACGGCCGTGCCGTCGGCGGCGGCCGCGCGGCGGTACAGCTCCAGGGCGGCGTCGACGTCGTCGGCCAGCTCGAGCTGCTCGCCCGCCCGGGTGAGCAGCTCCCGGGGGCTCAGCGCGTCGTCGGGATGAGGCTCCTCGGCCCAGGCGACGAGGCGGTCGGCCAGCTGCCGGTGACCGGCGCCGGAGAGCTCCAGCTCCTCGGCGTCCTCGGGAGTGATCGGGCTGCGCACCGGGCCGAGTCTAGGTGGTGCCGCTCCGGCGCGTGGGACCGTGCGGACGCCGGTACGTTGGGTACGCACGCCGGGCATGATGGCGGCACCAGGCAGCTGCCACGCCTCGACGAGGAGGGAGCGGAGTGATGACCCCGGACGCCCGCAGCGAGCGCCTGGACGCCGCCGTCGCGACCGTCGACCACGGACCGGCTGCCGCGGCCGAGCTGCGGACCTTCCTCGAGCACTACTACGCCGACCTGGCCACCGAGGACCTCCTCGCCCAGCGCCCCGAGGACCTCCTCGGTGCCGCCGTCTCCCACCGCGAGCTGGCCCGGCGTCGCCGACCCGGCACGACCCTCGTGCGGGTGAGCACCCCGACGGTGGAGAGCGACGGGTGGTCCACCGGCCACTCCGTGGTCGAGATCGTCACCGACGACATGCGCTTCCTCGTCGACTCGGTCACCGCCGAGCTGCACCTGCAGGACCGGCCGGTGCACCTGACCGTGCACCCCCAGCTCAGCGTCCGCCGCGGCGAGGACGGCGAGCTGCGCCAGATCCGGGCCGCCGACGACCCGGACGCCGATCCCAGCGCGGTGCGCGAGTCGTGGATCCAGGTCCAGATCGGCCAGGAGAGCGACCCGGCGGCCCGGGCGGCGCTCGCGGACCGGCTGCAGGAGGTCCTCGCCGACGTGCGGGCCGCCGTCACCGACTGGCAGGCGATGGCCGAGCGGGCCACCGCCATCGCCGGCGAGCTCAGCACCTCCCCGCCCGTCGGCGTGCCCGCCGACGAGGCCGCCCAGGGCGCCGCCCTGCTCGAGTGGCTGGCCGACGGCGAGTTCGTCTTCATCGGGTACCGCGAGTACCGCCTCGCCGACCACGACCCCGACGACGGCGAGCAGCACCCGGAGCGGGCAGTGCTCGAGCCGGTCCCCGGCACCGGCCTGGGCATCCTGCGGGAGGACCGGCCCGGCGCACACCCGCCGCGGCCCACCGTGCTCACCGGCCGCGTCGCGCAGAAGGCCACCGAGCCACGGCTGCTCATCATCACCAAGGCCAACTCGCGCTCCACCGTCCACCGGCCGCTCTACCTCGACTACGTCGGGGTCAAGGTCTTCGACGACTCCGGCACCGTCACCGGGGAGCGACGGTTCCTCGGCCTGTTCGCCTCCAGCGCCTACTCCGCCTCGGTCTCCCACGTCCCGTACGTCGCGGAGAAGGTCGAGCGGGTGCTGGACGCCTCCGGCTACCCCCGCAACAGCCACCTCGGGCGCGACCTCCTCGAGGTACTGGAGACCTATCCGCGCGACGAGCTCTTCGCCACCGACGTCGAACGGCTCACCGAGATCGCGCTGTCCGTCGTCCACCTCCACGAGCGGCCCCGCACCCGCCTGTTCCTGCGCGACGACGACTACGCCCGCTACGTCTCCTGCCTCGTCTACCTCCCGCGGGACCGCTACAACACCGCGGTGCGCCACCGCATGGAGCGGCTCCTGCTCGAGGCGTTCGACGGCGCGAGCGTGGAGCACAGCACCCGCGTCTCCCGGTCCGTGCTGGCCATGGTGCACTTCGTCGTGCGGCTGCCCGCCGGTGTGCCGCTGCCGGCCGTCGACCTCAAGGCGCTGGAGCGGCGGCTCGTGGACGCCACCCGCACCTGGGAGGAGGACCTCGCCGACGCCGCCCGCGACGAGCTCGGGGAGGAACGCGGCAGCCGGCTCGTCAGCCTGTTCCGCGACGCCTTCCCGGCCGCCTACAAGGAGCGCTTCTCCGCGCGGGTCGCGGTGGCCGACCTCGTCCAGCTCGACGGCCTGGAGCCGGGGAAGGTGCGGCTCAACCTCTACCAGCCCGTCGGCGGCGACGCCGGGGAGCGCCGGCTCAAGGTCTACCTGTACGAACCCGTCTCGCTCACCGCGATCCTGCCGATCTTCCACCACCTCGGCGTCGAGGTCACCGACCAGCGGCCCTACGAGCTGTGGCGCTCCGACGGCACCGCCTGCCGCGTGCTCGACTTCGGGCTGCGCGCGGCGAGCGACGAGCTGTGGACCCACGACCCCGGGGTGCGCGACCGCTTCCACGACGCCCTCGACGCCGTCTGGCGGGGGGTGGCCGAGAGCGACCAGCTCGGGGGGCTCGTCCTACGCGCCGGCCTCGACTGGCGCCAGGTGTCCGTGCTGCGCGCCGTCGGTGCCTACCTCCAGCAGAGCGGCTGGCCCTACTCCCGCGCCTACACCGAGGAGGCCCTGCTCGCGCACGCCGAGATCGCCGCCTCGCTCGTCCGCCTCTTCGAGACGCGGTTCGACCCGGTCCGCCACGACGGTGTGGCGGACGCGGAGCGGGCCGCCGCGGAGCGGGAGGTCACCGACCTCCTCACCGAGCAGCTCGACGCCGTCTCCAGCCTCGACCACGACCGCATCCTGCGCGCCTTCGTCGACGTCATCCGCGCCACGGTGCGCACCAACCACTACCGTCCGAGCACCGACCCCACCCGCCCGCTCGCGCTCAAGCTCCGGCCCCGCGAGCTCACGCTGCTGCCCGAGCCCCGCCCGGAGTACGAGATCTGGGTGTCCGGACCCACCGTCGCGGGGGTGCACCTGCGGTTCGGCGCGGTGGCCCGCGGCGGGCTGCGCTGGTCGGACCGCCGCGAGGACTTCCGCACCGAGGTGCTCGGCCTGGTCAAGGCGCAGACGGTGAAGAACGCCATCATCGTCCCCACCGGCGCGAAGGGCGGCTTCGTCGCCAAGCGGCTGCCCGACCCCGCCGTGGATCGCTCCGCGTGGCTCGCCGCCGGGGAGGACGCCTACCGCCAGTTCGTCGGCGCGCTGCTCGACGTCACCGACAACCGCGTCTCCGGGCGGGTCGAGCCGCCGCCGCAGACGGTGCGCCACGACGGCGACGACCCCTACCTCGTCGTCGCCGCCGACAAGGGCACGGCCGCCTTCTCCGACGTCGCCAACGCGGTGGCCCGGGAGCGGGAGTTCTGGCTCGACGACGCCTTCGCCTCCGGCGGGTCGGCGGGGTACGACCACAAGGCGATGGGCATCACCGCCCGCGGTGCGTGGGAGTCGGTGCGTCGCCACTTCCGCGAGATGGGCCGCGACACCCAGACCGAGGACATCACCGTCGTCGGCATCGGCGACATGAGCGGCGACGTCTTCGGCAACGGGATGCTGCTGTCCGAGCACATCCGCCTCGTCGCCGCCTTCGACCACCGGCACGTGTTCCTCGACCCCGACCCCGACCCCGCGACGTCCTTCGCGGAGCGCCGCCGCCTCTTCGAGCTGCCCCGCTCCTCCTGGGCGGACTACGACACCTCCCTCATCAGTGAGGGCGGCGGGGTGCACCCGCGCACCGCCAAGTCCGTGGAGGTCACCCCGCAGGTGCGTGCCGCGCTCGGGCTGGACGACGACGTCACCGCGCTCACCCCGGCCGAGCTCATCAGCGCCGTCCTGCGTGCGCCGGTCGACCTGCTGTGGAACGGCGGGATCGGCACCTACGTCAAGGCCGCCGACGAGTCCCACTCGAGCATCGGTGACCGGGCGAACGACGCGATCCGCGTCGACGGCGCCGAGCTGCGCTGCCGGGTGGTGGGCGAGGGCGGCAACCTCGGCTTCAGCCAGCTCGGCCGGATCGAGGCCGCCCTCGCGGGCGTGCGGATCAACACCGACGCCATCGACAACTCCGCCGGGGTGGACAGCTCGGACCACGAGGTCAACATCAAGATCATGCTCACCGGCCTCATCCGGGACGGCGAGCTCACCCGCAAGCAGCGCGACGAGCTCCTCGTCGCGATGACCGACGACGTCGCCGCCCAGGTGCTGCGCCACAACTACGAGCAGAACGTCCTCATCGGCAACGCCCGCCACCTCGACACCCGGATGGTGGGTGAGCACCAGCGCCTCATGGCCGCCCTCGAACGCACCGCCGGCCTGGACCGGGGGTTGGAGTTCCTCCCCACCGACGCCCAGCTCGACGCCCGCGCCCGGGACGGCCGCGGGCTCACCTCCCCCGAGTTCGCGGTGCTCATCGCCTACACCAAGCTCTCGCTCAAGGACGAGCTGGCCGACGCGCGGGTGGTCGACGACCCGTGGCTGCGGCGCTACCTGCACCGCTACTTCCCGCCGGCGCTGCGCGAGCGGTTCCCCGACGCGATCGACCAGCACCCGCTGCGGCGGCAGATCATCGTCAACGAGCTCGCCAACGCCGTCGTCAACCGGGGCGGGGTGACCTACGTCCACCGCGCCACCGACGAGACCGGAGCGCCGGTCGAGCAGGTCGCCCGCGTGTTCGTCATCTGCCGCGACATCTTCGACGTCCCGGCCTTCCTCGACCGGGTCGAGGCGCTGGACAACCGGGTGGGGACCGAGGTCCAGTGGCGCATGTCCCTCGAGGTGCGGCGCCTGCTCGACCGCTCTGCCCGCTGGTTCCTGAAGAACCGCCCCGCCGGGTTGGGCATCGGCGAGGAGGTCGAACGCTACGCCCCGGCGGTGCGTGAGCACGCCGGCGACCTGCCCGACCTCGTCAGCGGGGCGGAGCGGGAGCGGGTGGCGCGCGAGGTCGGCGAGCTGCGCGAGGCCGGGGTGCCCGAGGACCTCGCGGTGCACGCGGCGATGCTGCGCTACCACGTCAGCCTCCTCGACGCCGTCGAGCTGGCCGAGCGGACCGGGGAGTCGGTGGCGATGGCGCTCGCGGTGAGCTTCGCGGTCGCCGACCATCTCGGCATCGACCGGCTCCACGCCCTCGTCGGTCCGCTGCCCAAGGAGGAGCGGTGGGACGCGCTGGCCCGCAGTGCGCTGCGCGACGACCTGCACGCCGTGCGCCGCGTGCTCACCGCCGCCGTCCTCGGCGCCACCGACCCGGAGCAGCCCGCAGCCGACCGGATGGCGGCGTGGCTGGAGACCAACGCCGCCGCCGTCGACCGCTCCCGCCGGGCGTTCGAGTCCATCGAGCAGCTGCCCCGCCCCGGGCTCGCCGCGCTGTCCGTCGCGCTCGGCTACCTGCGCACTGCGGCGGTGAGCGCCCCCTGACAGGGGATGGTCACGGGTGCGCTGCGCGGGGCTCGTCGCGGCGAGGTGTCAGTGCACTGCCGGCTCGGGCGAGCACCGCGCGCAGCCGACGGTGCTCCGATTCGGTCAGCCCCGGCCGGCCGAGGAAGATCTCGACGAGGCGGTCGGTGACCGGCCCTGCGGCGTCAGCCACCGGGAGGTCGTGGTCGGCGACCAGCTGCGCCCACACGACGGCCAGCGCGCCCAGCCGGGCGACGTGGCTGTGGAGCGTCTGCGCGTGGAGCAAGGTCATGTCCCGGACGTCCTCCACCCCGCGAGAGTCCTGCCCCGAGTAGCGGCGCGGTGCTCCGGACGCGCCGACGACCTGCTCGAGGACTGCCTGGGCCGCCTTGGGCGGCTGGACCGGTGCTCGGGTGGGGTCGCGCCGCTCGAGGGCGGCGCACACGTGCTCGATGAGCCGTTGCCAGTGCCCCGCGACCACGGCAGCGAGCTCGACGGCGGCCGCGAGGTCCAGGGCCAGCCGGAAGTCGAGGAAGGAGGACTGGCTCAGCGGCCGGGCTGTGCCGGAACTCGTCGACCACAGCGGGTTCGCCGACGGGCGCGCCAGGCGTCGCTCGACGGAGTCCCCGAGCCGGTCGACCGTCGAGACGACGACGTCGAGCACGGGTCGGCTGTCACGCAGGCTCACCGGTGCTTGGCCGGTGAAGTCGAGGGGCTCTGCGGACGGCTGCGGGTGGAGGTCGTCCAGCGGGCCGGTGGGTGTCGGTCGCGCGCAGTACGGGAGCCATGCATCGAGAAAGGTGCCGACCTGCTCGACCAGCGCGATGACGGCGGCGATGCTGAAGCCGGTCGAGACGAAGCTCCCGTTGATGAGCGCGATGAGGTCACCGGGATGGCGGAGCAGGTCCGGGGCGGTGGTCGTGCGCAGGTCGTGCACCAGCCAGGCGGCGGGGATGACGTCCCCTGAGCCGTACGACGTCGTCCAGCCGCCCAGGACGGGCGCCGTGGAGCGGGTGGCGGCGTCGAGGAGGGCGCGGTACGTGGCGCCGTGGACACCCGAACCGCCGTGGTGGAGCTGCTCGAGCTTCGTGGCGACGAGCAGCGTGCGCAGCTCCGGGGGAGCGGGCCACGACGGCTCGACCAGGTGCGCGCCGAGTACCTGTACCTGCTCCTCCGCCGCCATGGTCCCGCTGTCGAGGTGTCCCAGCAGCGTGGTGAAGCCGTAGGCGTGTCCGGTGCCCGCGGCGATGAACTCCTCGATGGCGCGGCGCTCGGTGTCGACGCGGTGGGTGGCCTCGACCCAGCGGTCGGCCGGACGTCGCTCGACGAGGGAGCGGGCCACCCGGGTGAGCGCAGGTCTCGTCATGTCCTTCTCCTCGCGACGACGAGCAGTGCGGCGACCAGGACGAGCCCGGCCGTCCCGAGCACGAGGGTGTCGGAGCTCGTGCTGCGCAGCCAGGCGAACAGGCCCACACCGGCGCCCGGGACGGTGTCGACGGGGCCCGAGTAGGCCGTGGAGATCGCCGCGAGGACGATCTCGACGAAGGTCAGCAGACCGAGGACGAACAGCACCGCCTCCACGGTGGACTGGTAGCGCCGTTCGAACCGCTCCCGCTTCCTGCTCACGACGTCGTGGGCGTCGGCGATGCGGCGCCCGACGCGCGCCATGACGTCCTCGTACTGCCACGCTTCGAGGATGGCCAGGGCGGTGGTGCGCCGGACCCCCTGGACGTTGAGGAAGAGGTCGTCGGCAGCGGCGTGGTGCTGGGCGAGGGCAGTCCACTCTGCCTCGACCGCGCGCTGCACGCGGCGCAGCTCCCGCGCTCGGACCCGGGCGTGGGGGGTGCGGAAGCCGCGGACGATGTCGAGCGAGCGGCGGCTGAGCATGTCGACCTGGTGCCACAGGTACTGGGCGTCGACCAGGCCGCGGACCACCTCGCCCCGTGCGCCGTCGTCGAGGAGCGACCAGCCGGTCACGGCCCCGTTGCCCCACCCGCCGATGACCGCGGTCTCGGATGAGCCGTTGAGCGGACGCCGCACGGTCTCTGCGCCGAGCCAGCCGGCCGGTGGCTCACTCAGTGCGTAGCGCCCCACCCACGCCACCGACTCCCGGGTGCAGCCGAGGACGTCGACCGCCACCCGAGTGGCGAGCTCCGTGAGGTCGGCCTCGAGGAGCTCGAGCTCGACGCCGCCGATCGGTTCCGGTGCCGCAGAGCGCACCTCGCACTCGACGGTGAGCACCGTGGTGCCGTCGATCTCGGCGAGCCACGTCCGGTTTGCGACCATGTCGAAGCCGCTCGGGCCGGGCGGCGGGACGGCGTCCGGGGCGGGAGGTTGCGCGACGAGGCGGTAGGCCAGCGACTGGGCGCGTGTCGACGACCGTGAGACGAAGCGGGTCGGCTGGACCGGGGCGGCCGGCTCCGGTGACCCGGGCGGGTTGCCGGTCTCCACGGGGGTGACGAGCAGGAAGTGGTGTGTGGCGGGTGGTCGCGCGGTCGTCACCGTGCGGGGCGGCTCGGGTGCCATCGTCTCACTTTCGCTCGGGTCGCGAGGACCCACGTCGTCGTTGGTGACAGGCTAGATGCTGTCAGCTGCACGATGGGGTCGCGGAGGGGAGACATGGCGGAACGGGCCCACACGCCGGACTGGGTGCGGCACGCCGTCTTCTGGCACGTGTACCCGCTGGGCTTCCTCGGTGCCGAGCGCACCCGTGAGGAGCTGGGCGTCGAGGTGCGCCACCGCCTGCCCGGGCTCCTGCCGTGGCTCGACCACGCCGCCCGGCTCGGGGCGTCCGCGCTGCTCCTCGGTCCTGTCTTCGAGTCGCGCACCCACGGCTACGACACGACCGACCACCTACGCGTCGATGCCCGGCTCGGCGACACGAGCGACCTCCTCGCCGTCGTCGAGGCGGCGCGTGCCCGCGGGCTGCGGGTGGTGCTGGACGGCGTGTTCAACCACGTCGGGCAGGACTTCGAGATGTACCGCCGGGCGCTCGCCGAGGGACCCGCCTCACCGGCCGCCCGCTGGTTCCGGCTGCACTGGCCCGACCCGGACGCCCCGGACGGCGGCGGCGCCCCGACCCACGACGACTTCGAGGGGCACGCGGCGCTCGTCGCCCTGAACCACGACGAGCCGCAGGTCGCCGACTACGTCGCCCACGTCATGACCTACTGGCTGGACCGCGGGGTGGACGGCTGGCGTCTCGACGCCGCGTACGCGGTCCCGCCCGCGTTCTGGCGCCCGGTGCTCGAGCGGGTGCGGGAACGGCACCCCGAGGCCTACGTCGTCGGTGAGGTGATCCACGGCGACTACACCGGCATCGTCGCCGAGTCGGGGATGGACGCCGTCACCCAGTACGAGCTGTGGAAGGCGGTCTGGAGCTCGCTCAACGACCGCAACTTCTGGGAGCTCGAGCACGCGCTCGGGCGGCACGCCACGTTCTGCCGGGACTTCGCGCCGCTGACCTTCGTGGGCAACCACGACGTCACCCGCATCGCCAGCCGGCTCACCGACCCGCGGCACCTCGACCACGCGCTCGCCGTCCTCCTCACCGTGCCCGGCACACCGTGCGTCTACGCCGGCGACGAGCTGGGCCTCACCGGGGTCAAGGAGGAGCGCGAGGGCGGCGACGACGCCGTCCGTCCGGCGTTCCCGGCGGACCCGGCCGACCTCGCGGGAACGGGGGAGGCGGTGCTGCGCCGCCACCAGGAGCTCATCGGCCTGCGTCGGCGTCACCCGTGGCTGCACGACGCCACGCTCGAGGTGCTCCACGTCTCCGACCCGCTGCTCTGCTACGTCGTGCGGTCCGGTGAGGGAGCCCTCGTCGTCGTCCTGAGCACGGACGACGACGAGGTCTCCTGGCAGCTGCCGGCGGCTGCTCACCGGTCGGGGGAGGGCCCGGCCGTGCCGGCCGGCACCGGCACGCTCGCCGATGCCGGCCGCACCGTTGTCCTGCCACCCCACGGCTGGGCCGTGGTCGCTCCCGGGTGAGGGGCGCGCAGGGCCGGACCCGGCCCCGCGGAGAACCCCACGTGCGTGCTGCGGTCAGAGGCGGGTGGTGTCGGCGGCCTGGTCGACCATGGTCGAGCCCTTGAGCGCGGCGAGGCGCTCGCCGCGGACCGGCTTGGGCATCGGCTGGGTCCCGACGCGCGTCGTGCGGCGCTGGGCCACCCCCGGGGCGATCGCCGTACGGGCGCGCTCGACGACCTTCCGGTACAGCCGCTCGTACCCCTCGGCCATGGCCTCCGGGGTGAACCGGTCGAGCACCTCCTGCCGGCAGCGGGCCGGGTCGATCGCGTCGACGGCGTCGATCGCGGCAGGCAGCTCGTCCAGCTCGCGGCGTAGGTAGCCGGTGACACCGTCGGTGACGATCTCCGGGGCGGCGCCGCGCGGCATCGTGACGACCGGCGTGCCGGAGACCAGCGCCTCGATCATCACCATGCCGAACGGTTCCTCCCACTGGAGGGGGAAGACCAGCGCGCGGGCAGAGGCCAGGGCCTCACGCTTGTCCTCGCCGCCGATCTCGCCCAGCCACTCGACGTCGGGCCCGAGCCGCGGGGCGATCTCCGCCTCGAAGTAGGCCTTCTCGGCCGGCTCGCTGCACTTGGCCGCGAGCTTGATCGGGCGGCCGGCGGCGCGGGCCGCCTCGATGGCCAGGTGCATGCCCTTGTCCGGGGTGCACCGGCCGAGGAAGAGGACCCAGTCCTCCTTCTCCTCGCGGTAGGTGAAGTCCGCCGGGTCCAGCGCGTTGTACACCGTGCCGACCCAGTTGAGGTGGGGGGCGAAACCGCGCTGGGCGTCGGAGATGGCGATGAGGTGGGTGGTGTCGCCGATGTGCCGGTAGTAGCGGCCGGGCTCGCCCTGCACGGGGCCGTGGACGGTGGCGACCGTGGGGATCTTGCGGCCGCGCGCCTGCAGCGGGCCGAGCAGCGTGTGGTCGTGGACGATGTCGACGTCCAGCCCCTCGAGGATCTCGGCGGTGGCGGCCGCGTGGACGGCCTCCGGCAGCGGCTCGCCCAGGCGGGCGAACTGGGGGTCGGCGTACGTCCGGCGGAAGCGGGCCTTCGTCCCGTTGCGGCCGGCACCGATGAGGGTGACCTCGTGCCCCCGGTCGACGAGGGCGTCGATGAGCTTGGCGACGACGAGCTCGATACCGCCGTAACCGCGCGGCGGGAGCTCGTAGAAGGGTGGCGCCACCTGGGCGATGCGCAGTGACTCCACGTAGGCACTCCTTTCTCGAGGCCACGGCCACCGCGCGCAGTCGGCGCTCAGCCGTGGCACGTGGGTTTGCGTTGCCTTCGCAACCTTGAGAAGGGAACACCAAGAGTTTAGCCCACCCGACTCAACTCTTGAGAGAAAGGTGGCCGACCCCACCTATCGACAAATGACGAGGAATCCGCTCTGACGTGCGATAAGCAGCGAGCGGTGCCCGGTCGTCCCAGGACCTTGACCCGCCCCACCGCACCGGAGAACCATTGCCCCTGCCCACACCTGCGTGGGTCGGGCGACCGAGCCAGGGAGCTGTCATGCGCACATCACTGAGCACCGCCGTGGTCACCGGGATCAGTGCCCTCGCCATCGCCGGCACGGCCGTCGCCGTCGGGTCGGCCGACCACGACCGCCACGGCGGCCGCCGGCACACCCTGGAGTTCGACACCCGGCTGTCGGACTTCTTCTTCCAGGACTTCGGGCCGGACGGGGTACGGGAGGTCACCTCCGTCCAGGACCCGCTGCTCAGCCCGAGCACAGGGGACCGCAACGTCTTCGAGGACACCCTGCTCCGCGACGGGGAGGAGGTCGGCGCAGGCAGCGGCTCGTGCCTCGTCACCGACGTCGACCTGACGGCCGGCGTCTTCACGCTCCAGTGCGACCTCACCTACGAGCTGCCCGGCGGGCAGGTCGCCGTCCAGGGCCGCACGACGAACGCACCGGAGAAGCACCTCGCGATCGTCGGCGGCACCGGCCGCTACGTCGGCGCGGCCGGGGAGGTCGTCTTCACCGAGCACGGCGACGGTACGGGCACCGTCGTCCTGCGGTTCCGGAGGTGAGCCCTCAGGCCGCGCGCTCGAGGTCGAGCAGCAGCGCCTTCGCCTGGAGCCCGCCGAGGTAGCCGCCCAGGCTGCCGTCGCTGCGCAGCACCCGGTGGCAGGGCACGACGATCGGCAGGGGGTTGGTCGCGCACGCCGTGCCGACGGCACGGACCGCGCGCGGGCTTCCGACGTGCCCGGCGACCTGGGCGTAGCTCTCGGTGTGCCCGTACTCGATGGTGCGCAGGTGCTCGAGCACCGTGCGGCGGAAGCCCCGGGTCAGGGTGAGGTCGACCGGGAGGTCGAACCGGGTGCGGGCGCCGGCGAAGTACTCCGTGAGCTGGCGGGCGGCGTCGTCCAGGCGGTCCGGGGCGTGCAGGACGCGCGGGCTGAGCCGGGCCGCGAGGTCGGCCAGCACCCGGTCGTGGTCCTCGTCGGCAAAGGCGACCCGGACCAGGCCCCGCGGCGAGGCGGCGAGGAGCAGCCGCCCGAGCGGGGTCTCGACGTGCCGGTAGGCCACGTCGAGGAGACCCTCGCGGGCGGCGTCGACGGCGAGCCGGGAGCGCAGCCGCTCGAGCGAGGCGGCGGGCTCCGGGGGGAACAGAGTGGTCATGGTCGGTCTCCGGTGGTGAGCGCGCCGTAGCGGCGACGCAGGGTCTTCAAGCCGTCCGCGGCGGCGCGGCGGGCGGCGTCGGTGCTGTTGCCGAGGATGGCGGCGACCTCGGCGAAGGGCAGGCCGGCGAGGTAGTGGTAGGCGATCGCCCGACGCTGCTTGTCGGGCAGCGCCGCGACCGCGTACCACACGTCGGCCGGCTCCTCACCGGGCTGGACGCCGCCGGCGCGGCGGTCGGGCAGCCCGTCGGTGGGGACCGGGCGCCTCGTGCGGGTGCGCAGGAGGTCGATCGCCTTGCGGTGGGCGATGGTGACCAGCCACGCCTCGAGGTTCGCGTCGGCGTCGAGGTCGGGGTAGGCGCGCAGCGCCGCCAGGAAGGTCTCGGACCAGGCGTCGTCGGCGTCGTCCGGGCCGACGACGGCGCGACACACCCGCAGCACCGTGGCGCCGTGCGTGGTCACGACCTGCTCGAAGGGCGGTTTGGTCATCATCACCCCGTAGACGTTCGTGACCGGGCGGACGTGAGATCAGATCCAGGAGCCCAGCCACATGTGCGAGCGCCACACCTCGTAGGGCACGGTGGCACCGGTCCACAGCGGCCAGAAGTAGACGAACGCGGCGAGGGCCGCCAGGCAGACGACCGCGAGCAGCAGGTGTCCCGCGCGGCCGGCCGGTGCGTCGTCGGTGCCGTCCGGCGGCGCGTCGCGGTCGGTCCCGCCCGGTCGAGCCGGCGGTGCGTGGTCGTGGTGTCCGCCGGCCGGAACTGCCGGTGCGTGGTCGTGGGTCCCGGCGGGCGGGGCCGTCGGTCCGAGCACGGAGCGTGCGGCCGGGCCGCCGGCACTCGAGACGAGCGCCGGGACGCCGGCGCCGGCAGCGCGCCGAGTGAGCGCACCGTCGGCGGCGGGGACGAGGACAGCCTCGTCGGCGGCACCGGGGACGGGGACCTCACCCGGCCGGCGCGCGGGGCGGGGGTGGGGCGGGAGCAGGCCGCCGACCCATGCCACGGCGAGGACGATGGTGAGCGCCACATAGGGGGCGAGGGCGATCGCGTAGAAGGTGAAGATCGTGCGGTGCGCGTAGGCGAACCACGGCAGGTAGGTGGCGGCATACCCGGCCAGCGCCACCCAGGCCCGCCAGTCGCGGCGGACCACGGCCATCCACAGCACGACGGCGAGCGCAGCCAGTCCCACCCACCACACCACCGGGTTGCCGACCGAGGTGATGGCCTGGACGCACCGGTCGGCGGTGCAGCCGTCCGTCACCTGGCCCTCCCAGTAGAAGGACGTGGGGCGCAGCTGGAGGATCCACCCGGCGGGGTGGGCCTCGTAGGTGTGCTCGGAGTCCAGCCCGTTATGGAAGTGCCAGGCGCGCAGGTGGTACTCCCACAGCGAGTTGAGCGGGTTCGGCAGCCAGGCCCGGTCGACCGTGCCGTGCGTGGCGATCTGGTCCTCCGCCCAGGTGCGCAGGTAGGCCCCGCGGTTGGCGAACCAGGAGAACCACCCGGCGACGTAGGTCACCGCCGCGACCGGGACGAGCGCGACGAAGGCGGGCACCCCGCCGCGGAACACCCCGGCGCCGAACCACAACCGCACGCCCACCGCCCGGCGGGCGCAGATGTCCCAGACGACCACCATGATCCCGAAGACGGCCAGCGCGTAGATCGCCGACCACTTCACCCCGCCGCCCAGACCGAGCAGCACCCCGGCGAGGACGAGCCACCACCGCACCCCGGTGCGGGGCCCCCAGGGGTCGGACAGGGTGCCGTCCCCCCGTTCGACGAGGTCGGCGGCACACGCCCGGGCCAACCGGCGGCGGTACTGCTCGCGGTCGAGGAGCACCGCGGCGAGTGCGGCGACGACGAAGAACCCGAGGAAGACGTCGAGCAGCCCGATGCGTGAGCCGGTGAAGTGCAGCCCGTCCACCGCGAGGAGCAGCCCGGCGGCCATGCCGAGCAGCGTCGAGCCGGTGAGGCGGCGGGTGATGCGGGCGAGGACGAGGACGGTCGCCGCCCCGGCGATAGCCGCCGAGAAGCGCCAGCCGGCCCCGTTGTCCGCCCCGAAGAGCCGGATCCCGATGGCGATGAGCCACTTGCCGATCTGCGGGTGGACGACGTAGTCCGCCTCGGTCGACAGGTCGGAGAAGTCGCCCTCACGGAAGCGGTCGTTGACCTCCTCGCCCTCCCACTCCCCCTCGTAGCCGAGGGTGAGCAGCGAGTAGGCCTGCTTGACGTAGTACGTCTCGTCGAAGATCAGCCGGGTGGGATGGTCGAGGTTCACCAGGCGGAGCACGGCGGCGACCGCCGTGACGAGGAGCGGGCCGAGCCAGCCCCACAGCCGGTCGGTGGGCCCCGGGCGCAGCAGGCGCGCGCGCAGGTCCGCCTCGACCTCGTCCACCGAGCGACGGTCGGCCGGCCGACGATCCGGGGTGGTCGTCGCGTCCTCGGGAGTGCCGACCGGGGCGTGGTCGGTGTCGGGTCGCGGCGCTGTCACGCTCGTGAGTGTAGGTGTCCCCGTCACCAGGTGGTCCAGACTGGAGGGGTGAGCGACGAGGTGGAGCGGCCCGGCCCGGCGGACGAGCCGGGGCGGGAGGGGGTGGCCGTCGGCGGCTCGCCGTGGCGCGGCGAGGGCGGGCAGATCGTGCTCGCCGCGACGCCGATCGGTGACGCGGGTGACGCCCCGCCGCGGCTGGTGCGGGCCCTGGGGGAGGCCGACGTCGTCGCCGCCGAGGACACCCGCCGGCTCGTCGCGCTCGCCCGCCGGCTCGGGGTGTGGGTGCCCGGTGAGCTGGTGAGCTTCCACGAGCACAACGAGCGGGAGCGGGCCCCGTGGCTGGTGGGGCTGGCGGCGGAGGGCAAGCGGGTGCTCGTCGTCTCCGACGCGGGTATGCCGTCCGTCTCCGACCCGGGCTACCGGCTGGTCGGGGCGGCGGTGAAGGAGGACGTGGCGGTGAGCGTGCTGCCCGGGCCGAGCGCCGTGCTCACCGCGTTGGCGGTCTCGGGGCTGGCGACCGACCGGTTCTGCTTCGAGGGCTTCGCACCGCGCCGCCCGGGCGACCGCGACCGGGCCTTCGCGGCGCTCGCGGACGAGCCGCGGACCATGGTGTTCTTCGAGTCACCGCACCGGGTGGCCGAGACGCTCGCCGCCATGGCGCGGGCTTTCGGGCCCGAGCGGCGGGCGGCCGTGTGCCGCGAGCTCACCAAGACTTACGAGGAGGTGCGCCGCGGCCCGCTCGGCGAGCTGGCGGCGTGGGCGCAGGAGGGGGTGCGGGGTGAGGTGACGCTCGTCGTCGCCGGCGCCGAACCGGCTGTCGCCTCGGCCGAGGACCACGTCGCCGAGGTGCTCGAGCGCGCCGCCGCCGGGGAGCGGCTCAAGGACGCCGCCGCGGCCGTCGCGGCCCGCACGGGCCTGAGCAAGCGCGACCTCTACCAGGCCGCCCTCGACGCCCGCTGACCCCCGCCCCACCGAGAGCCGAGTTCTCACAGCGCATCTCCCACCGAGAGCCAGCCAACTCCCCACCGACAGCCCACGTCCCACCGAGAGCGCACTTCTCACCGACAGCTCGGTGGTCCGCCGGCAGCCGTCCCACCGACAGCGCGAGTCCCGTTAAGGACGCCGCCCGCGCCGGCAGGCTCAGCGGACGACGATCACCGGGATCGTCGCCTCCCGGATGGCCGTGGCCGCGGTGGAGCCGAGGAGAAGGCTGGTGATCTTGGACCGGCCGCGCGATCCGACGACGAGGATATCCGCGCCCCGTGCTGCCGCGATGAGAGCCCGGTCGGCGCGGCCGAACACGGTGTGGGCGTGCACCGTGACCTCGGGGTGATCTGCGGCGGCGGCCTCGGCGCGGCGTCGGGTCGCGGCGAGGGTGGCGTCCTGGAACTCGACGACGGACGGCGTCACGCCGAAGGGCACGTCGTCGGGGCGGACCGCCGTCGGGATGGTCCACGCTCGCAGCACGTGGAGGTCGGTACCCCGTCGGGCCGCCTCCGCGGCGGCGTAGCGCATCGCCTCGAAGGCGGCGTGCGAGCCGTCGTCCCCCACCAGCACACCACCGTCGAGGTCCACGGAGGTGTTGATCCCCGCCATGGTCCAGCTGGTCTGCGTCCCGCCTTCGTCGGCCATGTCCCTACCTTATTGCTACGTGGGACCATAAGGGTGTCGAGAACGAGGGAGGAGCCATGGAGCGTCGGGCACTGCTCGTCGTCGATGTCCAGCCGACCTTCTGCGAGGGAGGTGCGCTGCCCGTCGCCGGGGGCAACGACGTCGCCCGGGCGATCGCCGAGTACGCCGCCGCGAACCGGGATCGCTACGACCTGGTCGTGACCACCCAGGACTGGCACATCGATCCGGGACGTCACTTCGCGACGCCCCCGGAGGAACCGGACTTCGTGGACACCTGGCCGCCGCACGGTGTCGCAGGCACCGAGGAGGCCGAGCTCCACCCCGCGCTCGCGGACCTGGTGCCGGACGCCTCGGTGAAGAAGGGCCAGTACGCCGCCGCCTACTCCGGGTTCGAGGGCACCGACGAGGACGGCCGCACCCTGGAGCAGATCCTCCAGGGGGTGACGGCGGTGGACGTCGTCGGGCTGGCGGAGTCGCATTGCGTCAAGGAGACCGCGCTTGACGCCGTGCGTCTGGGAATGTCGGCCCGGGTGCTTAGCGACCTCACGGCCCCGGTGACCCCGGAGCAGGGCGAGCGCGCCCGTGAGCAGCTGCGCGCCGCCGGCGTGGAGATCGTCCCCTCCCGCTGACCACCTGCCGGAGCCGAGCGCACCGAGGGGGATCCCCGGCGAACGCTGAGCTCTCGGTGAGACGTGGGCACTCGATGGCAGGTGCGGCGTCGCTGAGAAGTGAGCTGTCGGTGAGAAGTGAACTGTCGGTGGGCAGTGCGCTGTCGGTGACAGGTGGGCTGTCGGTGACAGGTGGGCTGTCGGTGAGAAGTGGGCTGTCGGTGGGAAGTGGGCTGTCGGTGAGAGGTGGGCACGCGGTGACAGGTGGGGTGCGGTGACGCCCGGGCCCGGGTTGCCCGTGGAGTGGGGGAGGCGCGAGGTGGGGGAGGCAGCGGCGCGGCACAACTAGGCTGGCCCCATGACGAGCATTCTCTCGGCGGTGGCCTGGCCCTACGCCAGCGGCCCCCGGCACATCGGGCACGTGGCCGGCTTCGGCGTTCCCTCCGACGTCTTCTCCCGCTACATGCGGATGAAGGGCCACGACGTCCTCATGGTGTCCGGCACCGACGAGCACGGCACCCCGATCCTCGTCGCGGCCGACGCCGCCGGCGTCTCCGCCCGGGAGCTCGCCGACCGCAACAACCGGCTCATCGTCGAGGACCTCGCCGCGCTCGGCCTGTCCTACGACCTGTTCACCCGGACGACGACGCGCAACCACTACGCCGTGGTGCAGGAGATGTTCCGCGTCGTCCACGAGAACGGCTACATGGTCGAGCGCACGACGAAGGGCGCGATCTCCCCGTCCACCGGCCGCACCCTGCCCGACCGGTACATCGAGGGCACCTGCCCGATCTGCGACTACCCGGGCGCCCGCGGCGACCAGTGCGACAACTGCGGCAACCAGCTCGACCCGACCGACCTCATCGACCCGCGCTCGCGGATCGACGGCGAGACCCCGGAGTTCGTCGAGACCCAGCACTTCTTCCTCGACCTGCCCGCCCTGGCGGAGAAGCTCGGCGAGTGGCTCGACGAGCGCGAGGCGTCGGGCACCTGGCGGCCCAACGTCATCCGCTTCTCGAAGAACATCCTCGCCGACATCAAGCCGCGGGCGATGACCCGCGACATCGACTGGGGCATCCCGGTCCCGCTCGACGGCTGGCGCGACCTGCCCACCAAGCGGCTCTACGTGTGGTTCGACGCCGTCATCGGCTACCTGTCCGCGTCCATCGAGTGGGCCCGCCGCACCGGCGACCCGGACGCCTGGCGCCGGTGGTGGAACGACCCGGAGGCGCTGTCCTACTACTTCATGGGCAAGGACAACATC
>NZ_CALGNQ010000241.1 GCF_937958535.1 uncultured Georgenia sp.
CGATTAGTGCCTCAATCACGCCTCAAGCCATGCCATCAGCCCAGGTCAGCGCGTTGCCGCAACGAGTCGGCCTGCGGCCTGACCAAACTCAGGCGGAGGCTGGAAACAAGGCCTGCCGTACACAAGGCGAGTGTCGACGAGGCGGGCTGGCTGTGCGTGCTCGTGAGCTCGGCACCGGTTCTGTGCTTGATCCGACGCTCCGTCCCGGGGAGGTGTGGGGGGCAACTCTAGGGGTCGCCCGGGGATGTCAGGAGCGGGCGGCGAGAGCGTCCCCCATCTGCTCCAGCGCCTGCCGCAGGATGGGTCGCGGCATCGCGAAGATGAGCCGGGCGAAGCCCTCCCCGGCCGCGCCGCAGGTCCTGCCGTCGGTCAGCGCCACCCCCGCCTCGCGCCGGAAGAACTGGGCCGGTCCACCGGGTAGGTCGAGGGCGCGGCAGTCGAGCCAGGCGATGTAGGTGCCCTCCACCGGGCTGAGCCGCACGCCGGGGGGCACCAGCTCGGTGAGCAGGTCGCGGTTGCCGCGCAGGTAGTCCACGACGTCGTCCAGCCACTCCTGCCCGTGGGTGTAGGCGGCGACCGCGGCGCGGGCGCCGAGCAGGCCGACCGTGTCGCCGGCGTCGGTGGCGTACGGGGCGAAGGCGGCGACGTCGTCCTCGTTGGAGAGCACCATCTGCCCGCACTTGAGCCCGGGCACGTTCCAGCCCTTGGAGGCGGCCACGGCGGTGATGGTGTGCCCGGCCGTGCGGGCGTCGAGCGAGGCGTAGGGGACGTGCGGGACGTCGTCGAGGACGAGCGGGGCGTGGATCTCGTCGGCGAAGACCCGCCCGCCGTGCCGGTCGACCACCTCGGCCACCGCGGTCAGCTCCTCGCGGGTGAGGACGCGGCCCACCGGGTTCCACGGGTTGCACAGCACGAGCAGCCGGGCCCCGGCGGCGAAGGCGGCGTCGATGCCGTCGAGGTCGAGGCGGTAGCGGCCGTCCTCGCCGAGGACCGAGGGCACCTCGATGACCTCGCGGTCCTGCGCGGGCACGACGGTGAGGAACGGCATGTACGCCGGGGTGGGGACGATGACGGGGGAGCCGGGCGGGGTGAACCGGTGGATGGCGATACGCAGCGCGGAGAGCACGTCGGGCAAGAGGAAGACGTGGTCCTCGGGCACCTGCCAGCCGAAGGCGCGCCCCAGCCACTGGGCGGTGGCCCGTCTGGTGGCGGCCCGCTCGGCCACGGGCAGGTAGCCCATCGCCTGGGTGTCGGCCGCCTGCCGCACCACCTCGGCCACCTGCGGGGGCACACCGAAGTCCATCTCGGCGATGAACGCGCCGATGGCGTCCGGGAACAGCGTCCACTTGGTGCTGCCCGCCGCCCGCAGCTGCTCGACGGTGATCTCGTCGAATCGGTGCACGGAACCCTCCCGCTCCTGCGGCCGCCTCCGGCCGGTGTCGTTGCCTCCCGACGGTAACCCGCGCCGCGCGGCCGCGTGCTGCTGAGCACTCCTCGGGCCGGTGGGTGAGCACATCCACCCACCGCGTCTCACCGTGCGGGCGCCCGCGACGTCCGCCGACCTACCCGGTCGCCGGGCCGTGGCAGTGGTACTCGACACTGTCCCGCCTGCCGGGACGACTCGACGCCGTCCCGCGAGTACTGTGCAACTAGTGTCGCCCAAATCGGTGGCGTCACCTGGGACGTCGACTGAGGAGGCGGCGGAGATGGGAGACGGGTCAGCGGCTGCGGTCACCGTGGGCGTCGCGTCGTGGCTGGACGAGCTGGTGGCCGCCGGCTTCGCCGTGGCAGTCCGGCTGAACCAGGCGTCTGCCGGCGAGGCCGAGGAGCACCTCTGAGCCCGGTGCCCCCGCCCCCCGGGTAGCCGGCACCTCCAGCGGCGCGAGCCCGACACCCGCCCGCTCACTTCCGACGCCGGGGCGAGTCTGTCCACCCATGGTCAGAGTTGTCGCCGACATCTCCGTCTCCCTCGACAGCTTCGTCACCGGCCCCGACCCGGGACCGGACAACGGTCTGGGCACCGGCGGAGAAGCGCTCCACACCTGGGCCTTCTCCGACGACCCCGAGGACCAGCGCATCGTCCGCGAGGCCACCCGGCGCTCGGGCGCCGTCGTCCTCGGCCGCAGACTCTTCGACATCGTCGACGCCCCCGGCGGGTGGAGCGAGGAGGTCGGCTACGGCGCCACCGAGGTGGGCAAGCCACCGTTCGTCGTCGTGACCAGCACCCCGCCGCAGACCGTGCGGCTCGATCTCGACTGGACGTTCGTCACGACGGGGCTGGCCGACGCCGTTGCCGTCGCCCGCGGCCGCGCGGAGGCCGAGTCCGCCGCCCACGGTGCGGACCTCGACGTCGTCCTCATGGGCGGCGGCGCCACGGTGGGCTCCGCGGTGGCCGCAGGGCTGGTCGACGTGCTCTCGGTGCACCTCGCCCCGGTCATCCTCGGCTCCGGCACGCCGCTCTTCACCGGCGGACCGGCGCGCACCCTGGTCCAGCGCGAGGTGCTCGTGACGACGACGGCCACACACCTCGTCTACGAGCTCACCTGACCGCGGACGGGCCCAGGGCCCTCGTCCTGCTCAGCGCGGAGCTGCTCTTCACCTGGGCCGGAGGTCTTCCACGCAAGGCGACACCCGTGGCACAGTGGACACCTGTCGCTTTGGTGGGGCTGCGTCCCGCCGTCCAGCGGCACGGGCGGCGCCATCCCAGCGGGCGGGGGATGGCGCCGTTCGGCGTCTTCCGACCACCGCGCGCGGCGATGGAGCCGCGCCTCTTCGCGCCCCGCCCTGGCACCTTCACGCCCGCCGTGGCGGCCCCTGCCGCCCGCCCGGACCGCGTGACTTGACTCACGCCGACACCGTGCCGTTAACTGTTAACAGTTAACGGAGACCGGGTGGCGCGTGAGGAGGCGCAGTGCAGATTCAGCCCATCAAGCAGGACTCGCTCGGCGTGCAGGTGGCCGACGAGCTGCGCCGGCTCATCGCGACACGCGGGGTCGCCCCGGGCACCGTCGTCGCCGAGGAGGCGCTGGCGGCCCAGTTCGGGTTGAGCCGGGGACCGATCCGCGAGGCGATCCGCATCCTCACCAGCGAGGGCCTCATCGAGACCCACGGGCGGCGCTCGGTCATCCGCGGCCTCGTGGCCGAGGACATCGACGAGCTGTTCTCCCTGCGGTACGTCCTGGAGTCCGCGGCCGTCGAGTGGGCGATGGAGCGCGACCGCAACCACCTGGTCCGGCTGCTCGACGACGCGATCAAGGAGATGGAGAGCGCCGTCGAGGGTGGGCGCGAGGAGGACTTCGCCGACGCCGACCTGCGCTTCCACTCCAGCTTCTACATCGTCGCCGGCCACCGGCGGCTCCGGGCGATCTGGGACCAGTACCGCCCGGGCATCCACCTGGTCCTCCTCGCCTCCCGGACCACGTACAGCGATCTCGGTCCGTCGATCGAGAGCCACTACCGCCTGCGCGACCTCATCTCGAGTGGGGGCCTCGAGGCCGTGCGAGCGGACCTGGCAGAGCACCTGGACAACGCCCGTGGCCGCGTGCGGGAGTTCTACGCGACGGACACCAGGGCGACCGCAGGTCGCAGCAACTGATCCCCCCAACACCGCAAGGAGCGGAAAACCATGAAGTTTCGTAAGCGTCCAGCTGTCATCGCGGTCGCCGCGCTGACCGCCACCACCCTGGTCGCATGCTCGAGTGACGACGCCGACGGCGACGCGAGCTACCCCGACCGCGACCTGCGGATCATCGTGCCGTACGACGCCGGAGGTGCCTCCGACCTCGCCGCCCGCACGCTCGCCGGCGAGATGGAGGAGTCCCTCGGGGTCTCGATCATCGTGGAGAACCGCTCGGGCGGCGCCGGCTCGGTCGGCCTGGCCGCGCTGGCCGACGCCGACCCGGACGGCTACACGCTGGGGTACATGCCGGTGGAGGTCGTCATGCTCGGCCAGCAGGGCTACGACACCGACCACACCGACTACGAGTACCTCGGCCAGATCGTCTCGGTGCCGGCCACCATCGGCGTCCCCGCCGACAGCCCGTACCAGACCCTGCAGGACCTCATCGACGCGGCCACGGAGAACCCCGACACCATCACCGTCGGCAACTCCGGTGCCGGCTCCATCTGGCACGCCGCCACCACCCTCCTCAACGAGGAGACCGGCGCCCAGCTCCGCCCGGTGCCCTTCGACGGCGGCGCCCCGGCAGTGACCGCCGCGATCGGTGGCCAGGTGGACGCCGTCGTCGCCGGTGTCTCGGAGACCGCCCAGGCGCACGCCGACGGCCAGCTGCGCGTGCTGGCCGTCCTCGCCGAGGAGCCCGCCGACGCGCTGCCCGACGTCCCGACCGCCATCGACGAGGGCATCGACGTCGCCATCGGCGGCTGGGGCATGCTCGGCGCCCCCGCGGGGGTGCCGGACGAGGTCATCGACGTCCTCGGTGAGGCCGTCGAGGAGGCCGTCGCCTCCGAGGCCTACACCGACGTCATCACCAGCGCCGGGAACATCCCGCTGTGGCGTAACCCGGCCGACGCGACCGCGTTCGTCAACGAGCAGGCCGAGGTGTTCGCCGGCCTCCTCGCCGAGTAACCCGAGCACGACGACGTGGAGGGGGCGGGACACCGCCCCCTCCACCCACCCACCGCCCCACCCACCCCGACCCGAGGAAGAGACCCCGTGACCGCCGCAGCCCCCACCAGCAAACCCGCCCTCATCACCGCGGTGCCCACCCCGTTCCTGCCCGACGGCGGACTCGACCTGGACGGCACGCGCACCCTCTTCACCGCGCTCGCCGAGCAGCCCGTCGACGGCGCCTTCGTCGCCGGTACCACGGGGGAGTTCACCACCCTCGACGACGACGAGCGGCTCGCGGTCATCGAGGCGGGCCTGGAGGCCTTCGGGCCGGAGCGGGCCTTCGTCCACGTCGGCGCGGCACACCCGCGCCAGGCCGTGCGGCTCACCGCCGGTGCCGTCCGGGCAGGGGCCCGCAAGATCGCCGCCGTCACCCCCTACTACTTCCCGGCACCGGTCGAGGCCACCGTCGACTACTTCCGCCAGGTGGTCGAGGCGGCCGGCGACGCCGAGGTGTACGCCTACCTCTTCACCGCCCGCACGACGACGGTCCTGCCCTGGGAACAGCTGCCCCTCCTCGCCGAGGTCGGGGTGACCGGGGTGAAGATCAGCGGCGAGAGCGACGAGTCCGTGTCCCGCTACCTCGCCGCCGCCCCGGAGGGCTTCGTCGTCCTGTCGGGCAACGACGTCTCCTTCGCCCCCTTCGTCGCCGCCGGCGGCGCGGGCGTCATCTCCGGCGTCTCCAGCGTCTTCCCCCAGCCGTTCCTCCGGCTGCGCGACGCGCTCGCGGCGGGGGACCACGAGGCGGCCGACGGGTACCGCGCGGACATCGTCCGCGCCGTCGACCTCGTCCGCGCCGGCAGCATCGCCCACCTCAAGGCCGGTCTGGAGCTGCGGGGACTGCCCGCAGGCCCGGTCCGCGCGAGCGTCGAGGCGGCCCCGGAGGCCGACCGCGCCGCCATCGCCCAGGAGCTGGAACGATGGAACAGCTGACCGACACACCGGCGCCGGACGCACCCCCGCCGGCCCGCACCTCCCGCGCCTTCGAGGGGGTCGTCGCCGCCCTCGCCGTCGTCGCCAGCATCCTCGTCCTCCTGCTCGCGCGGGGGATCGAGTCGCGGGTCGACTCCGGCGGGCTCTCCCCGGCCTGGTGGCCGCTCGTCCTCGGGGGAACCGGACTGGCGCTGTCCGTCGTGCTCCTCGTCATCGGCCTCACCCGTCCCCCCGCCGCACGTGAGGGGGTCCAGGCCGGCACCCGGGAGGGGTGGGTGCGCGCCGGGCTCGCGATCGTCCTGTCGATCATCTTCATCGAGGTCTGGGGCGCCGTCGGGTTCGTCATCCCGTCCGTCGTCTACCTCGCCGTGCTCGCCGTCGTCTTCGGGATCCGGAGCTGGAAGTTCCTCCTCCTCTTCCCCCTCGGGGTCACGGCCCTCATCTACGTCCTGTTCGACCTACTCCTGCGGGTGCCGCTGTGAACACCATCCTCGAAGGGCTGAGCGCCTTCACCGACCTCGCCTTCTGGGGCTTCATGCTCCTGGGCATGGTGCTCGGCCTGCTCGTCGGCTTCTTCCCCGGCGTCACCATGACCATGGCGGTGGCGCTCGCGAGCGGTTTCACCCTCACGCTCCCGCCGGAGCAGGGGCTCGCCGTCCTCCTGAGCATCTACGTCGCCGGCCAGTTCGGCGACCGGATCCCGGCCATCCTCATCAACACCCCCGGCACCCCGGCCTCCATCGCCACCACGCTCGACGGCTACCCGATGGCCAAGAAGGGCCAGGCGGGGCTGGCGCTCGTCGTGTCCGGCATCGCCACCGCCGTCGGGATCCTCGCCAGCATGGTGCTGTTCGTCCTCATCGCCCAGCCCATCGCGTCCTTCGCGCTGCGCTTCGGGCCGGCCGAGATGTTCGCCCTCGTGCTCTTCGGCCTCACCATCATGATCAGCATCGCCTCACGGTCGCTCCTCAAGGGGCTCCTCGCCGGGGTGCTCGGGCTGCTCCTCGCCGTCGTCGGCCGCGACCCCATCACCGGTGACGCCCGGTTCACCTTCGGCATCAACGAGCTGACCTCCGGCGTGGAGTTCATCGCCGTCATCATCGGGCTCTTCGGCATCGCCGAGGTGCTGGACCAGATCATCACCCACCGGGAGACCGCGACGCGGCCCATCTCCGGGCTGGGCCGGTGGTGGCCCACCAAGCAGGAGCTGCGCGAGTCCGCCCGCGGCGGCGCCGTCGGCGGCGCCGTCGGGCTCGGGGTGGGGATCGTGCCGGCCGCCGGCGGCGACATCGCCGGGCTCATCGGCTGGGACCGCGCCCGCTCCCTGTCGAAGAAGCCGGAGAAGTTCGGCACCGGCTACGTCGGGGGCGTCGCGGCGTCCGACACCGCGTCGAGCGCCACCCTCGGCGGGTCGCTGACGACGACGATGGCGCTGGGCATCCCCGGCGACTCGGTCATGGCCGTGATGATCGGGTCGATGATCATCTGGGGCATCCAGCCCGGCCCCTCGCTGTTCACCGACCGCCCCGACATGGTGGTCCTCATCGCCGCGATCATGGTCGTGGCCACGCTCATCACCGGTGCGCTGAGCCTGGTCCGCACCCGCGGGATGGTGCGCCTGCTGGACATGAAGCCGCAGTACCTGTGGGCCGTCATCCTCATCTTCTGCATGGTCGGCACCTACGCGACGAGCAACAACGTCTTCACCGTCATGACGATGATGGTGGCCGGCGTCGTCGGCCTCGGACTCAAACGCGCCGGCATCCCCGCCGGGCCGGTCGTCCTCGGCCTGCTCCTCGGCCCGCTGGCCGAGGCCAACCTGCGCCGCGCCCTCGTCATCGGCGGCCCCGGCGAGCTCGTCGACAGCTGGATCTCGATCGCCCTCCTCGCGCTCACCGCCGTCGTCCTCGTCGGCACGCTCCTGCGCCGCGTCCGGGCCGGCATGGGCCGGAGGTCCCAGGATGCCCTGACGCCACGTTGATCGAATCCCGCACCCGACGGATCACCTACGACTGAAGAAGGAGCTGGAGTAGTGAAGAAGATCATCAACAACCCGAACGACTTCGTCGACGAGGTCGTCGACGGACTGCTGCTGGCGCACCCGGACGAGCTGCGCGCGGCCTCCGAGGACCGCCGTGCCCTCGTCCGCACCGACGCCGGGACCGGCGGCAAGGTCGGCATCGTCACCGGTGGCGGCTCGGGCCACATGCCGCTGTTCCTCGGGTACGTGGGGCGGGGCCTGTGCTCCGGCGTCGCCGTCGGCAACGTCTTCTCCTCGCCCTCCGCCGAGCAGATCTACGCCGCGACCGCGGCCAGCGACGACGGCGCCGGCGTGCTGTACCTCTACGGCAACTACGGCGGGGACGTCTACAACTTCGACGTCGCCGCCGACCTCGCCGCCGCCGACGGCATCCGCACGACCACGGTGCTCGGCACCGACGACATCCTCTCCGCGCCGCCGGAGAAGGCCGAGACCCGCCGCGGCGTCGCCGGCCTCATCCTCGCCTACAAGACCGCAGGCGCGGCGGCCGACCGCGGTGACGACCTCGACAAGGTCACCGAGATCGCCCAGCGCACCGTCGACCGCACCCGCACCATGGGCGTGGGCCTGGCCCCGACCATCCTCCCGGCCGCGGGGGAGCCGACCTTCACCCTCGGCGAGGGCGAGATGGAGATCGGTATCGGCATCCACGGCGAGCCCGGCCACCACCGCGGCCCGCTGGAGACGGCGGACCAGATCACCGACCGCTTCCTCGCCGAGCTCCTCAAGGAGCTCGACCTCACCGAGGGCAGCAAGGTCGTCGTGCTCGTCAACGGCCTGGGCGCCACCCCGCTCGAGGAGCTCTACCTCATCTACCGCCGCACCCACCGGGTGCTCGCCGAGCGCGGCGTGACGATCCACCGCAAGTACATCGGCGAGTACGCCACCAGCCTGGAGATGGCCGGTGCCTCGCTGTCCATCCTCCACCTGGACGACGAGCTCACCGAGCTCATCGACGCCCCGGCCCGCTCGCCCTTCTTCACCCAGGGCGCCGTCGAGCCGCTCACCGAGATCCCCGCGAAGAAGGCCCCCGTGGTCCGCTCCGCCGCCGCCGAGACCGGCGAGGTGCGCACCCTCGAGGACGCCGGCCGGCTGCGCGACATCGTCCTGGCCGCCACCGAGCGGCTCCCCGGCCACGCCGAGGAGCTGCGTGAGCTCGACGCCGCCCTCGGCGACGGCGACCTCGGCATCACCGTCAGCGCCGGCGCCAAGGCGGTGCACCAGGCGGTGTCCGCGCTCCCGGAGAACGCCCACCCCAGCGAGGTGCTCCGGGCCGCGGGAGTCGCCTTCTCCGGCGCCAACCCCTCGACCTACGCCGCCCTCATCGGCGGCGGCCTCGTCGCCGCCGCGGCCGCGGTGACCGAGGCCGAGCGGTTCACCACCGAGGAGCTCGCCACCGCGCTCACTGCGTTCCAGCAGCGGATCATGGAGCGGGGCGGGGCCAGGCTCGGCGACAAGACCGTCGTCGACGTCATCGCCCCCGTCGCCGAGCTCGTCACCGACCGGCGCGGCGCGGCGGCCGGCGACATCGCCGCACAGGCGGTGCAGACGGCCTCCAGCGCCGTCGAGGAGGGAGCCGCGAAGGTCTCCCAGCGAGGCCGGGCCAGCTGGGTCGGTGAGCGCAGCGTCGGTCACCGCGACCCGGGCTCGGTCGCCTTCCTCCGCCTCCTGGAGGAGATCGCCAAGGAGTTCTGACCACCGTCCGTCACGACAACCACGACCCAGGAGAAGCCATGACTGTTTCCAGCACCAAGCGGCGCCTGACGGCCCTCGTCGCCACCGCCGCGATCCTGCCGATGGCCCTCGCCGCCTGCGGCTCCCTCGAGGAGGACGGCGGCGGCACCGACACCGCCACCGACAGCACCGCGACCGACGGCGGCGGCAGCGGCGAGCACACGATCGTCACCGTGCCCAAGCTCACCGGCATCTCGTGGTTCACCCGGCTCGGGGAGGGCACCGAGCGCTACGCCGCCGACACCGGCGTGGACGCCTACATGCAGGGCTCGGGCCAGGCCGACGCCAACGCCCAGGTCCGCGTCATCGAGGACCTCCTCGCCTCCGACGTCGACGCCCTGGCCGTCGTGCCCTTCCAGCCCGACGCCGTCGAGCAGGTGCTCGGCCGGGCGATGGAGCAGGACGTCGTCGTCATCACCCACGAGGCCCCGGAGATCGAGAACGCCGACTGGGACCTCGAGGCGTTCCGCAACGAGGACTACGGCCGCAACCTCATGGAGCAGCTCGCCACCCGCATGGGCGGTGAGGGCCAGTACGCCATGATGGTCGGCTCGCTCAGCTCGGCCACCCACATGGCCTGGGTGACCGCCGCCAAGGAGTACCAGGAGGAGAACTACCCCGACATGGAGATGGTCGGGGACTTCATCGAGACCTCCGACGACTCCCAGATCGCCTACGAGCGTATGCAGGAGCTCCTCTCCGCCTACCCGGACCTCAAGGGCGTCCAGGGCTCGGCGTCCACCGACGTCGTCGGTGTGGGCCAGGCCGTGGAGGAGGCCGGGCTGCAGGACGAGATCGCCGTCGTCGGCACCAGCACCCCGAACGACGCCCGCGCGGGACTGGAGTCCGGGGCCATCGACCTCATCACCTTCTGGGACCCCGCTGACGCCGCCTACGCGATGAACGTGCTCGCCAAGGCGATCCTCGACGGTGAGGAGATCACCGACGGGATGGACCTCGGCGTTGCCGGCTACGAGAACATCTCGATCGACGGCAAGGTCATCTATGGCGACAAGGCGTGGATCGAGGTCGACCTCGAGAACGTCGACGAGTATGACTTCTGACCGGAGCACCGGGGCGCCGTCTCGCGAGGGCGGCGCCCCGCCCGCCGTCGCCGTGCGCGGTGTGCGCAAGACGTACGGGAAGGTCGTCGCGCTCGACGACGTCGACCTCACCATCCGCAAGGGCACCGTCCACGCCCTTGTCGGGGAGAACGGCTCGGGCAAGTCCACCCTGACGAAGGTCATCGCCGGGGTGGAGCATCCGGACGCCGGCACGGTGGCGATCGACGGCCGGCGGCTCGACACCAGCGACCCCCGCGTCAGCATCGCCCACGGCGTGCGGGTGATCTACCAGGACCTCGCGCTGTTCCCCAACATGACCGTCGCGGAGAACCTCGCGTTCTCCGGCGGTGACCCGCAGCTGCGGGTCATCCGCCCCCGGGAGGTCCGCGAGCACGCGACCAGGGCGCTGGCCGCGCTCGAGCTCGACATCGACCCGGACGCCCGGCTCGGGGACCTGTCCACCGCCGAGCGCCAGCTCGTCGCGATCGCCCGCACCGTCTCCTCCGACGGCCGGATCATCCTCATGGACGAGCCGACCGCGGCGCTCACCCAGGACGAGATCGACAACCTGCTCCAGACCGTCCGCTCGCTCAGCGAGCAGGGACTGACGTTCCTGTTCATCTCCCACAAGCTGCGCGAGGTCGTCGCGATCGCCGACGACGTCACGGTCATCCGGGACGGGCAGATCGTCGCCACCGGGCCGTCCACGGAGTACGACCAGGCCCGGATCACCGAGCTCATGACCGGCGGGATGGTCGAGAACGTCCGCCGGGCCAAGCCACCGGCGAGCACCGAGGAGCCCGTCGTCCAGGTGCGCGGCCTCACCCTGCGGTCGAGCTTCCACGACATCGACCTCGACCTGTACGCCGGGCGCGTCGTCGGGCTCGCCGGCCTCGTCGGCTCCGGCCGGATCGAGATCGGGCTGGCGATCGCCGGGCTCGTCACCCCGGAGAGCGGGGAGATACGCTACCGCGGCAAAGTCGCGACCAACCTGCGGGACAACCCACGTCTGCAGTACGTGCCGGACGACCGGCTCACCGAGGGCCTCTTCCTCGACTGGTCGATCGCGGACAACATCGCGGTCAACGACCTGGAGGAGGTGCTCGGCCGCGGCGGGAGCGTCTCGACGGAGAAGATCGTCGAGCTCGGCACGACGTGGCGCGACTCGCTGCGGATCAAGGCACCCGACGTCCGCAACCCCGTCTCCTCCCTGTCCGGAGGCAACCAGCAGCGGGTGCTGCTCGCGCGGGCCCTGGCCCCGCGGCCGGACGTCATCGTGCTGAACAACCCGACGGTGGGCGTGGACATCGGCTCCCGGGCCGACATCCACGACGTCGTGCGGGACATCGCCGACCAGGGCACCTCGGTGCTCGTCATCTCCGACGAGCCCGCCGAGCTGCTGAGCGTCTGCGACGACATCGTCTTCATCCACGAGGGACGGGTCGTGGCCCGACGCGACGCGGACGAGCTCGACGAGGAGACCCTGGTCGACATCATCAGTAGAGGAGGCGAGTCGTGATCCAACGACTCCGAAGTAGCCGCGAGACACTCCTCGCGGCCGTCATCGTCGGGGTGGCGGTGGTCTTCGGGCTCATGGCGCCGGAGTTCTTCTCCCTCGCGCACCTGTTCGGGATCGCCCGCAGCGCCGTCGTCATCGGTCTCATGGCCCTGGGCCTGCTCGTCGTCCTCATCACGGGCGGGATCGACATCTCGGTGTCGGCCACCGCCGTCGCGTCGATGTACATCAGCACCGTCGTCCTGCTCGAGATCGGGTACGAGGGCCCGTTCGTCGTCGCGGCGCTGCTCGCGTGCCTCCTCGGAGGGCTCTTCGGCGTCGTCAACGCCGTGCTCGTCTCCCTGCTCAAGCTGCCCTCCCTCATCGTCACCCTGGGCACGCTGACGCTCTTCCGGGGCGGGCTGCTCGCCTTCGTCGGCACCGAGCGCATCCGGGTGCTCCCGGCGCAGATGACGGAGTTCTCCCAGACCCAGCTCGTCACCGTGACATCGGCGGGCCGGCAGGCCTCGCTGCACGTGGCCGTCCTCATCCTCCTCGTGCTCGCCGTGGCCCTGGCGTGGGCGCTGCGCTCCACCGGGTGGGGCCGCAACCTCTACGCCATCGGCGACAACGAGGAGGCCGCCGTGCGGCTCGGTGTCCCGGCGAGCCGGGTGCGCTTCAGCGCCTTCGTCGTCGCCGGCATCCTCGCCGGGCTCGCCGGCATCCTCAGCGCCTCGCTCAACCGCGCCGCCGACCCGTTCACGCTCGTCGGCCTGGAGATGGAGGTGCTGGCCGCCGTCGTCCTCGGTGGCGCGGCGGTGACCGGTGGCCGGGGCTCGGTGCTCGGCACCATGCTCGGTGTCCTCCTCATCACGATGGTGGGCACCAGCCTCGTCCTCGTGGGGATCCCGTCCGCCTGGCGGCAGGCCTTCGTCGGCCTGTTCCTGCTCCTGGGTGTCGGGATCCCGGCGATCCGGGCCCGCAGGACGGAACGTGCACGCGGAGTGGTGGTGTCGGCCTGATGGACGCACGTCTGGGAAGCAAGCTCCACATCGTCGCCCTCGTCGGGCTCGTCGTCGGGCTGTTCGTCGTCATGAGCATCCTGGCGCCGAGCACCTACCCCACCGGGCGCAACATCGCCTCGATGGCCAGCCAGATGGCCCCCATCGGGCTCCTCGCCCTGTGCATCGGGATCACCTTCCTCGTCGGCGGCATCGACCTGTCCATCGTCGCGGTCGCCAACGCGGCGGGCATCTGTGCGGCCGCCGTCATCGGGGCGCTCGAACCGAAGCTCGGCGTCGGCGGTGCGGCGGTGGTCGGCGTCCTCGCCGGCCTCGCCGTCGGGTTCGTCGCCGGGATCATCAACGGCACGCTCGTGGCCTACCTGCGGGTGCACCCGATCCCCATCACCCTCGGCACACTGGCCCTCTTCACCGGCGTGTCCACCGGGATCACCGGCGGGAGCACGGTCTACGGCACCGGCAGCCTCAACGTGCTGGGGTCCGGCACCTTCGCCGGCATCCCGGTGTCGTTCCTGCTCTTCGCGCTCGTCGTCGCCGTCCTCGGCTACATCACGCTGCGGACGCGGTTCGGGTTCCGGCTCTACTCGATCGGCGCGTCGGAGAAGGTGAGCCGCTTCGCGCGGATCGACGTCGAGCGGGTGCAGATCACCACCTACGTGCTCAGCGGCCTGCTCGCCGCCACGGCCGGGCTGGTGATGTTCGCGGGGACCAACGCGGCGAACGTCTCCTTCGGGTCGTCCTACCTCATCCAGGCGATCCTCGTCGCCGTCCTCACCGGGATCGACACGAACGGCGGCCGGGGGCGGATCGTCCTCGTGCTGCTCTCGGTGGCGGCCATGCAGCAGGTGCAGACCGGCATCAACATGGCGCTGGGCCGCTGGAGCGGAGCCAACTTCGCCGCCGAGTTCGGCTGGGGTGTCCTCCTCATCCTCGTGCTGGGTCTCAGCCAGCGGCTCGGGGACGGGACGCGCAGCCGTGGCTGGCGGTTCTGGCAGCGGGAGGAGCCACCGGCCGGCTCCGAGCCGTCCGGGGCGGAACCGGAGCGGTCCACGACCACCTCGTAGTCGGTGACCCTGGTCCACGACCGACGCGACGGGCCCACCCGGTGCCTCACCGGATGGGCCCGTCGCGTGCGTGTGGGCGGTCTGGAGGTGTCCGGGCGAGTGTGCCGCCTCCCGGTCAGAGCGCCTCGACGGCGGCGGCCATGACCGCCAGGCCGGACCGGTACCGCTCGAGGAAGGTGCGGTAGCCGGAGACGTCCTCGGGGTCCGGCTGCGCGATGTCGATGTCGGCGCTCGCGAACACGTGGTCGGCGAGATAGGTGCGCAGGTCCATCTCCCCGGCCCGGGAGAGGTAGGAGGCGAGGACCGCGATGCCCCACGCTCCGCCCTCGGAGGCGGTGCCCGCCACCGCCACCGGGGCGTCCAGCGCGGCGGCCATGAGCCGCTGGGCGACGCCGGGGGTGCGGAACATCCCGCCGTGGGCGAGCATCCGGTCGACCTGCACCCCCTCGCCGGCGAGGATCTCCATCCCCAGGCTCAGCGTGCCGAAGACGCCGTACACCTGGGCGCGGACGAAGTTGGCCAGGGTGAACCGGCTGTCGGGGGTGCGGACGAGCAGCGGGCGGCCGTCGGTGAGGCCGGCCACCGGCTCGCCGGCCAGGTGGTTGTACGCGACGAGGCCACCGGCGTCGGCGTCACCCTCGAGGGCCTCACCGAGGAGGGTGGCGAAGACGTCGTCCGGCTCGAGCGGGTTCCCCGACAGCGCGGCGAACCGGCCGAAGAGCTCGGCCCAGGCGGCGAACTCCCCGGCACCGTTGTTGCAGTGGACCATCGCCACCGGCTCCCCGCTCGGGGTGGTGACGAGGTCGATCTCGTGGTGCAGGCTCGCCAGCGGCCGCTCGAGGACGACCATCGCGAAGATGCTCGTCCCGGTGCTGACGTTCCCCGTGCGCGGCGCGACGGAGTTGGTCGCCACCATCCCGGTACCGGCGTCACCCTCCGGCGGGCACATCGGCACCTCCGGGCGGAGCGTGCCGGAGGGGTCGAGCAGGGCCGCGCCCTCGGCGGTGAGCCGACCGGCCGGCTCACCGGCACGCAGCACCCGCGGCAGCAGCTCGCGCACCCTGAGGCCGGGGGCGCGGTCGGCGACGAGCGCGTCGAACCGGTCGGCCATCTGGGCGTCGTAGTCCCCGGTGGCGTCGTCGATCGGGAACATGCCCGAGGCGTCGCCGACACCGAGCACCTGCTGCCCGGTCAGCCGCCAGTGGACGTAGCCGGACAGGGTGGTGAGGAAGCGGACGCTGCCCACGTGCGGCTCGGCGTCGAGCACGGCCTGGTACAGGTGGGCCACCGACCAGCGCAGCGGGATGTTGACACCGAACAGCTCGGACAGCTCGGCCGCGGCGGGACCGGTGGTCGTGTTGCGCCACGTGCGGAAGGGGACGAGGAGCCCGCCGTCGCCGTCGAAGGCCAGGTAGCCGTGCATCATCCCCGAGATCCCGATGGCCCCGTAGGTCGAGGGCCGCACACCGTAGCGACGCTCGACGTCCGCGACGAGGTCGGCGTAGGCCGCCTGCAGCCCGGCCCACACCGACTCCAGCGAGTAGGTCCACATCCGGTCGACGTACTCGTTCTCCCACTCGTGGGAACCGACCGCCAGCACCGTCGCCGGGTCGGGCCCGACGAGGCAGGCCTTGATCCGGGTGGACCCGAGCTCGATCCCCAGGGAGGTCCGGCCGTCGCGGATCGCCTCCCGCGCGGCGTGGTCGTTCTCGTTCGCAGGTGCAACCGCGTCGGGGTACGTCACGAGGCCTCCGGTTCGCTCGAGGGGTCGGTCCGCCCCTCATCGTAGGTCGGGCCGGGGCCGCTGCGGACCGACTTCCGGCCCACCGTGGAGGGACCCGCGGACAGCCCCCAGCACTGCGCTACCCGAACGCGAGGTAGCGCCCCGGCTTGTCGGCCTCCTCCACCGTGAACCGCAGCTGCAGCCCGGCGTCGGCGAGGAGCGCCACCTGCCGGGTGAGCTGCTCGTGGGTGACGAAGACGTGCGGCCCCAGGTCCCAGTCCCGTGCGATCCAGTCGCGCAGGGCGGTGAGGAGCGCACGGTCGGTGCCCGCGGCGAGGCGGGAGGTGCGCACCCAGAAGTAGACCGCGGCGTCGTGCTCGGCCCAGCGGTGCTCACCCACCGGGGTGATGCGCGCGCCGTCGTACATGCTCGCGTCCGGTGGCATGAGGTAGACGCACCCGAGGCACTCGCTGCCGGCCGGGTCGAGCACCGTGTAGGTGAAGGCACGGCCCTCCGCGTGCCGCAGCTCGAGCTCCGCGAGGTCGGCGCGGTTGTCGGCCACGGTGAAGTCGTCGGTGGGCCACGTGGACTGCTCCCAGACACGCAGGAGCTCGCGGCTCTCCATCACCGCGGCGTGGTCCGGCTCGGCGTCGGCGGCGGTGATCGGGCGCAGGACGAAGGTGTCGGTCGTCAGGCCGGCGGGGGCGGTGGAGCGGAACGGCACGGTCGGGCTCCTCGGTAGGGCAGCGGTGGGTGTGCAGCGCCGGCGTCGGGCGCGTCCCCGTCGTCGGAGCGGCACGCCCGGGCGATGCGCACGTGGCCGAGAGTACGGGGCGGGCGGGGGCGGCTCACCCGGATTCTCGGTCCCGGCCCCTTCAGCTCGGCGCCGCGGCCGTGGCATACTCACCGACCCATGCAGTACGTCCTGCTTCGTCCGTAGCCGCGGGCACACGCCGCGCGGCCACCCCTCAGCGTCATCGTGAGGGGTTTTTTCGTTTCCGGAACCGGGGGGACCATGACCGACGTCCGTACGACGCACACCTACGACGCCCACGCCGCGGAGGAGCGGTGGCAGCGCTACTGGGCCGAGCACGGCACCTTCGTCGCGGCCGACGACGGCGCCCGGGAGCGGCGCTACGTCCTCGACATGTTCCCCTACCCCTCCGGCGACCTGCACATGGGCCACGCCGAGGCGTTCGTCATCGGTGACGTCGTCGCCCGCTACCTGCGCCTGCGCGGCTACGACGTGCTCCACCCGATCGGCTGGGACTCCTTCGGGCTGCCGGCCGAGAACGCCGCGATCGCCCGGGGCAGCGACCCGGCCGCGTGGACCTACGCGAACGTCGAGACCCAGGCGCGCTCGCTGCGCCGCTACGGGCTGAGCCTGGACTGGACCCGCCGGCTGCACACCTCCGACCCGGAGTACTACCGGTGGACCCAGTGGCTGTTCCTGCGCCTGTGGGAGCGGGGGCTGGCCTACCGCCGCGGCAGCCAGGTCACCTGGTGCCCGCGCGACCAGACCGTCCTCGCCAACGAGCAGGTGGTCCACGGCCGGTGCGAGCGGTGCGGCGCCCAGGTCACCCGCCGCGAGCTCACCCAGTGGTTCCTGCGCATCACCGCCTACGCCGACCGGCTGCTCGACGACATGGCCCTGCTCGAGGACGGCTGGCCCCACCGGGTGCTGGAGATGCAGCGCAACTGGGTGGGCCGCTCCGCGGGCGCCTACGTCGACTTCCGCATCGAGCCCGACGACGGCGAGCCCCGCACCGTCACAGTCTTCACCACCCGTCCGGACACGCTCTACGGCGCGACGTTCTTCGTCGTCGCCCCGGACGCCCCGCTGGCCGCCGAGATCGTGGCCGCCGGACAGCGGGCCGAGTTCGAGGCGTACCGCGAGCGCACCCGGCGGCTGTCGGACGTCGAACGCCAGGCGCAGGGTGCCCGCACCGGGGTGTTCCTCGGCGCCCACGCGGTGAACCCGGTCGACGGCAGCCGTCTGCCGGTGTACGCCGCCGACTACGTGCTCGCCGACCACGGCACAGGTGCTGTCATGGCCGTCCCCGCGCACGACCAGCGCGACCTCGACTTCGCCCGCGCGCAGGGGCTGCCGGTGCGGGTGGTCGTCGACACCGGGGAGCCGTCGCCCGCGGAGACCGGCGTGGCGGCCACGGGAGATGGGACCTACGTGCGCTCCGGCCCGCTGGACGGGCTGACCGACCGGGCCGCAGCCGTCGCCTCCGTCGTGGCGCGGCTCGAGGCCGACGGGACCGGCCGCGCCGGGACGAGCTACCGGCTGCGCGACTGGCTGGTGAGCCGGCAGCGTTTCTGGGGCGCACCGATCCCGATGGTGCACTGCCCCGGCTGCGGGGAGGTGCCGGTGCCCGAGGACCAGCTGCCGGTCACCCTGCCCCACCTCACCGGCGCCGACCTCGCCCCCCGCGGCGTCTCCCCCCTCGCCGCGGCCACCGAGTGGGTGCGCCTGCCCTGCCCGCGGTGCGGCGGTGCGGCGCGCCGGGACACCGACACCCTCGACACCTTCGTCGACTCCTCCTGGTACTTCCTGCGGTACTGCTCGCCCGGCTACGGCGACGCCCCGTTCGACCCCGACGCCGTGCGCCGCTGGATGCCGGTCGACCAGTACGTCGGCGGCGCCGAGCACGCCGTCCTGCACCTGCTCTACATGCGCTTCATCACCAAGGCGCTCCAGGACGCCGGGCTCGTCGACTTCCCCGAGCCGGTGCTCCGCCTGCTCACCCAGGGCCAGGTGGTCAACCAGGGCCGGGCGATGAGCAAGTCGTTGGGCAACGGCGTGGACCTCGGCGAGCAGCTCGACCGGTACGGCGTCGACGCCGTCCGCACGACGATCCTCTTCGCCGGACCGCCGGAGGACGACCTCGACTGGGCCGACGTCAACCCCGCCGGGACGGTGAAGTTCCTCCAGCGCTGCTACCGGCTGGCCGCCGACGTCGGCGCGCCGGTGGGTGCCGACCCGGCCGCAGGGGATCGGGCGCTGCGCCGCGTCACCCACCGCACCGTCGCCGAGGTGGAGGACCTCCTGGAGCGGCGGCGCCTCAACGTCGTCGTCGCCCGCGTCATGGAGCTCGTCAACGCCACCCGCCGCGCGGTCGACGGCGCGCCCGGGCCCGCGGACCCGGCGGTGCGGGAGGCCGCCGAGGTGGTGACGGTGCTCCTGAGCATGGTGGCTCCCTACCTCGCCGAGGAGATGTGGGAGCTGCTCGGCCACCCGCCCTCGGTCGCCGAGGCACGCTGGCCGGAGGTCGACCCGGAGCTCGTCGCCACCGAGACCGTCACCTGCGTGCTCCAGGTGGGCGGCAAGCTGCGCGGCACGCTGCAGGTCGCGCCGTCGGTGACCGCGGAGGAGCTGCGCGAGTTGGCCCTCGCCCACGACGGCGTCAGGCGGGCCCTGGCCGGGCGGCCGGTGGTGCGGGTGGTGGTCCGGGCCCCGCGGCTGGTGAACGTGGTCCCGGGCTGACGCCGCGTGGGCTGATGGCCCTCGATCAGTCGGTGACCGTGCCCGGGGTCGTGGTGTCGCGGGCGACGAGGTACGTGCGGCCGTCGGCGCCGCGCCGCACCTCCCAGTCGCCGCGCACGGTCGCCAGCGGGTCCTGGGCGGCGTGGTCGACCTGACCGCGCACCGGAGTGAGCTGCGCCGGCCCGAAGACCTTGCGCACCAGGCCGATGACGCGGCCTCCCCGCTGCTGCCTACCCGGCCCTGCCATCGCTGCTCCACCGTCCGTGTCCGTCGACACGACCCGGACGGTCGTGCGCGCCGGGAGCCTACCCAACAGGACCGGGGCCCCGGTGCGCCGTGCCACCTCACGGCCGTGGCTCGCTCGGCGCCGGTGTCGTCGGCGGAAAAGTGCTCGGTCCCGGCGCCGGCGGGGCCTACCCTCGGCACACGCCGTCGTAGCGAGCGAGGAGAGCCGATGGACGACGCCAAGCAGATGCTGCACGACTACCTGCGCAGCCTGCGCGAACGCGTGCTGTGGAAGGTCGAGGGGCTCTCGGAGCGTGACCTGCGCTGGCCGCACACCCCGACCGGCACCAACCTCCTCGGCGTGGTCAAGCACCTGGCCGGTATCGAGCTCGACTACTTCGGGGTGACCTTCGGTCGCCCCGCGCCGGTGAGCCCGCCGTGGCTGGCCGAGGACGCCGAGGACAACGCCGACATGTGGGCCACCGCCGACGAGTCGGCCGCGGACGTCATCGGCCTGTACCGCCTGGCCACCGAGCACGCCGACGCCACCATCGAGGCGCTCGACCTCGGCTCAGCCGGGAACGTGCCGTGGTGGCGAGCCGGCGACGTGACGCTGCACCAGATCCTCGTCCACGTCATCGCCGAGACGGCCCAGCACGCCGGGCACATGGACATCGTCCGCGAGCTCGTCGACGGGTCGGTGGGGCTGCGCCAGGGGGCCACGAACATCCCCGGCCGCGACGAGGAGTGGTGGCGCGGCTACGTCGCCCGACTACGGCAGGTCGCCGAGGAGGTCGGCGGCTGACCCCACCTCGCCGGCACCGGGCTCCCGGTGCCATGCTCGTCCTGGTGACCGTGCTCGGGAAGCGGAGGGGCGGCGCCGGAGCGGAGGACTCATGAGTCGGCCCGGCAGCCGTGAGGCGGCCGACCTGGTCGCGCGCGACGACGGCGCGCGCCGGGCGCTGCAGCGGCGCGTCCTTGCCGTCGTCGCCGTCACCCAGGTGCTCGGCGGAGCCGGGCTCGCCGCGGGGATCACCGTCGGTGCGCTGCTCGCCGAGGACATGCTGGGCACGCGTGGCCTGGCCGGACTGCCGGTCGCCCTGTTCACCCTGGGCTCGGCGCTCACCGCGTTCCTCGTCGGGCGGCTCACCCAGCGCTCCGGGCGTCGGGCCGGTCTCGGCGCCGGGTTCGCCGCGGGGGCGCTCGGCGCGGCCGGTGTTGTCCTCGCCGCGGTGACCGGCGCCGTCGTGCTGCTCCTCGTCGCGCTGTTCGTCTACGGCGCGGGTGCGGCCACCCATCTGCAGACCCGGTACGCCGGCACCGACCTCGCCCGGCCCGAGGAGCGCGGCAGGGCGGTGAGCGTGGCGCTCGTCGCCACCACGTTCGGTGCGGTCGCCGGGCCCAACCTCGTCGAGCCGCTCGGCGACCTCGCGACCGCGCTGGGCTTCCCGGCGCTCGCGAGCCCGTTCCTTCTCGCGGGTGCCGCCTACCTCGCCGCGGGGACCACGCTGGTCACCCTGCTGCGGCCCGACCCGTTCCTCGTCGTCCGCGACCTCGCCGCGGCGAGGTCGGCGCCCGGCGAGGCGGTCCCGGCAGGCCGGCGTCCGGGTGTCAGCGCCGGGGCGACCGTCATGGTGCTGACCCAGGTCGCCATGGTCGCGATCATGACGATGACGCCGATCCACATGCAGGCGCACGGTCACGGTCTCGGCGCCGTCGGCCTCGTCATCAGCATCCACGTCTGCGCGATGTTCCTGCCCTCGCTGGTGACCGGCGGCCTGGTCGACCGGGTCGGGCGTGTGCCGATGGCGGCGGCCTCCGGGGTGACGCTGCTCCTCGCCGGCGTGGTCGGCGCCCTCGCGCCGGGTGACTCGCTGCTCATGCTCGTGCTCTCGCTGTCGCTGCTCGGGCTGGGGTGGAACTTCGGGCTCATCGCCGGCACCGCGCTCATCGTCGACGCCACCCCGACGGCCACCCGCGCCCGCACCCAGGGCAGCGTGGACGTCCTCATCGCGCTCAGCGGCGCCGGCGGTGGTGCGCTGTCCGGCGCGGTCGTGGCGGGCAGCAGCTTCGCGACGCTCGCCCTTGCCGGTGGACTGCTCGCGCTGCTGCTGGTGCCGACGATGGCGGTCTACCGACGCCACGTGGCCGGTGCTGCGGCTGTCGCTGGGAACTGAGCCGTCGGTGGGAAGTGGGCGCTCGGTGGGAACTGAGCTGTCGGCGGGAGGTGGGCTGTCGGTGGGAGGTGGGCTGTCGGGGCTCTGCGGGTGCCGGGCCTATCCTGCG
>NZ_CALGNQ010000242.1 GCF_937958535.1 uncultured Georgenia sp.
CAGCAGAACCGGCAGTACTACGACTTCGCGCCCAGCCTGGCGGTGGACCGCTACGAGATCGACGGCCAGAAGCGCGACACCGTGATCGCGATCCGGGAGCTCAACCAGGACGGCCTGGGCTCCGACCAGCGCACCTGGGTCAACGACCACACCGTCTACACCCACGGCTTCGGTGCCGTCGCGGCCTTCGGCAACACGGTCTCGGCGGACGGCCAGCCGGCGTTCTTCGAGTACGGCATCCCGTCGATCGGGGAGCTGGGGGAGTACGAGGAGCGCGTCTACTTCGGGCAGAACACCCCGAGCTACTCGATCGTCGGTGCCCCCGAGGGCACGACCCCGTGGGAGCTGGACTACCCGAACGACGACGCCGAGCAGGGCCAGGTCAACACGACCTACACCGGTGACGGCGGCCCGAGCGTCGGGAACTTCTGGAACAAGCTGCTCTTCGCGATCCGGATGGGGTCGGAGCAGATCCTCTTCTCCGACCGCGTCACCTCCGAGTCGCAGATCCTCTACGACCGTGACCCGCACGTGCGGGTGCAGAAGGTCGCCCCGTACCTCACCCTCGACGCCCGGGCCTACCCGGCGATCGTCGACATGGACGGCGACGCCTCCACACCGAAGGAGCTGGTGTGGATCGTCGACGGCTACACCACGACGAACGAGTACCCCTACTCGGCCCGTGAGTCCCTGGAGGACGCGACGACCGACGCGCTGACCGACGAGCTCGGCGGTGTCGTCGTCGGCCCCGCGCCGGAGGAGGTCAACTACATCCGCAACTCGGTCAAGGCCGTGGTCAACGCCTACGACGGCGAGGTCACCCTCTACGAGTGGGACGAGGAGGACCCGATCCTCCAGACCTGGAAGAACATCTTCCCCGACCACATCACGCCGATGAGCGAGATCAGCGGCGACCTCATGAGCCACCTGCGCTACCCGGAGGACCTGTTCAAGGTCCAGCGCGAGCTGCTCGCCCGCTACCACGTCACCGACGCCGCCTCCTTCTACTCCGGCGGCAACTTCTGGCGGATCCCGAACGACCCGACCGCCGCGGAGGGCGTGTCGCAGCCGCCGTACTACCTGACCCTGCAGATGCCGGGCCAGGACAGCGCGCAGTTCTCCCTGACCTCCAGCTACATCCCCGGTGGCCAGACCGACCGGAACATCCTCACCGGCTTCCTCGCCGTGGACTCCGAGACCGGGGACACCCCGGGCCAGGTGCGCGAGGGCTACGGACAGCTGCGGCTGCTCGAGCTGCCCTCCGACGTCACGGTGCCCGGACCGGGCCAGGTGCAGAACACCTTCAACTCCGACCCGACCATCTCCCGCGAGCTCAACCTGCTCCAGCAGGGTGGCTCGCAGGTGCTCCACGGGAACCTGCTCACCCTGCCGGTGGGTGGCGGTCTGCTCTACGTCCAGCCGGTGTACGTCCAGGCCTCGGCCGGCACGCAGTACCCGCTGCTGCGCTTCGTCCTCACCGCCTTCGGTGAGGAGATCGGCTTCGCGCCGACCCTGACGGAGTCCCTGGACCAGGTCTTCGGCGGCGACGCCGGCGCCGAGGGCGGTGATGCCGACGTCGTCGACGAGGTCCCCGAGGGCGAGGAGCCGACCGAGCCGGAGGGCACCACCGAGGTCGACGCCGCGGCGCAGCAGCGGCTCACCGAGGCGCTCGCCGACGCCAACCAGGCGCTCCAGGACGGCCAGGCCGCCCTGGCGGAGGGCGACTGGACGGCCTACGGCGAGGCGCAGTCCCGTCTGCAGTCGGCGCTGGAGGAGGCCGCGCAGGCGCAGACCGAGCTCGACGCCGCTGCGGACGACACCCCCGCGGGCGACGCCCCCGCCGGGGAGGACGGGCAGAGCCCGCCGGCCGACGAGGGGGCCGACGGCTCACCACCCGACGGCGGCACCGACGACACCGGCGGCGGCTAGACAGGTCCGGGGGGCGGTGAGAGGTCTCACAGCCCCCCGGATTGCTTCCCGGGGTCACCGCCACGTAAGGTGGTGATCACCGACGCGGGGTGGAGCAGTTCGGTAGCTCGCCGGGCTCATAACCCGGAGGTCGCAGGTTCAAATCCTGCCCCCGCTACCACGTCGGAAGGCCCGGACCGCACGGTCCGGGCCTTCTGCTTTCCCCGGACCCTGTCCCGGGCGTTCCGCCTTCCCTGGCACCTGGCCCGGGGCCAAGTGGCTCGCCCTTCTCGATCATGGTTCGCCCATCCGCGCAGCCGGAACTGAGCGAAAGGGACGATCCACCGGACGGCGCAGTCGGGCCACGTAGCCGACGACCCAGTGCCGAGGCGGCGACCGGGCCGCGGCGTGGCCGCGGGGCGTCAGCGGAGTGCGGGGAAGACGACGGTGCGCAGCAGCGGGGCGATGTCCGGCGGCGGTGCCGCGGGGTCGGTCCACCGCAGCGCCTCGATCTCGGCCCGCGGCTCGGTCACGTCGACGTAGGGGTGGGTGTAGACCGTGGCGTGCACGGTGTGCCCGGGCTCGTTGGCGGCCGGAGCCGTGTGGACGCCGAGCAGGGTGAGGTCGGCGGGGTCGAGGAGGACACCGAGCTCCTCGGCGACTTCGCGGACGACGGTGCGCTCGGGCTGCTCACCGGGCTCCGGCTTCCCGCCCGGGAGCATGAAGCGGTGGGTGCCGCGCTTGCGCACGGTCAGCACCTGGCCGTGGCCGTCGCGGATGACGAGGGCGGCGATGGTGATGACGTCGGCCATGGTCGGATTGTGCCGCGCCGACCGCAGGCGACGGCGCGCCGTCCCGCAGGTCGACGGCCCACGCCCGGGTGTCCCGGAAGCCCGTTGACCGGCCGGAGCGCCGGGCGTATCGTGCGCTCACCCGCAGGCCGCGATGACACGAGGCCCCTACCCTGACCCGACCCTGCCCCGC